>CAYJAS010000059.1:3031-10783 GCA_964367895.1 uncultured Oscillospiraceae bacterium
GAAGACGAAACTGAAGACGAAACTGAAGGCGAGCCCGAAAGCGAAAGCGAAACCGAAGGCGAAGCTGAAGGCGAGCCTGAAAGCGAAAGCGAAACTGAAGGCGAAACTGAAGGCGAGCCCGAAGGTGAAACCGAAACAGGAGATCAGCAAGGCGGCGAACAACCTGAAGGCCAGAGCGAAGAACAACCGGATGATGACTCAATGGACGATTTATCGGACGATGATGAAGAAGATGATAGCAGCGATGATGCTTAAATCATCAGGTCAACAGTGCAAACTTTAGAAATAAGCTCAAATCTCGGTAAACTTTAACCTACCCTTAGCATATATTGAAATATTAACATTTAATTAGCGGAGCAATACAAGGGGAGGGTTTATGAAAATTAAAAATGCTGTTTTTGTGGCGGTCGGCTGTTTGAGCGTCGTACTGGGCACCGTGGGTGCCTTTGTACCGCTACTTCCGACCGTCCCATTTTTACTTTTGGCTACATATCTGTTTGCCGCAAGCTCACAAACGCTAAACGAAAGGCTCAAAGGATCCAAAATATACAAAGAAAATGTTGAAAGCTTGGCGAGCAAGCAAGGGCTTACGCCGGCGGCAAAAATGCGCATTATAACACTTTCAAGCACCTTGATGTTAATAGCCTTTTTCCTAATGAAAGATGCATATATCGGAAGAATTATTCTAATATTTATCTGGATTGCCCATGTAATCGTCTTTGCTTTTGTCATAAAAACGGCAAAAAAATAACTTGCATATTTTAAAGCCACGGGAGGAATACTCCCGTGTTTTTTCGTTTTAAAGCAAAAGCATACAAAAAACCACCAAAAAAGTCAAATGATGCTTGGGCAAAAAGACGAAAAAATAAAAAATGGCCATTTTTTTGAAAATAAATTGAAACAAAACGTCCCACTTGTGCATTAGTTATGTAAAGGGCAAGTAAAATTGACATTTGATTTTAGAAAAAACAATTTACTTGTTTGATGATGAAAGATAGGGAGGAAGAAAAAATGAGTGTTCAATCAATTTTCGAAAGATACGAAGTGAAATACAAACTTACAAAGCAGCAATATATTGCTTTGCAGCAGCACATGGAAGGCAAGATGGAGCTTGACTCCTACGGGAGACATAAGATATCAAATATATATTTTGATACAGACGACTGTAGAATTATCAGGCATTCACTTGAAAAACCCAAGTACAAAGAGAAGTTAAGGCTTAGAATTTACGGCGAACCAAGCGGAGAGAGGCCGGCCTTTATAGAACTGAAAAAGAAGTATAACGGGGTAGTTTACAAAAGAAGGATATCTTATAGCCAGCAAAAAGCGATGTCTTACCTGTTAGAGGGAGAAAAGATGAGCGATGTCTCACAAATTCACAAAGAGATTGACTATTTTATAGATTGCTATAGCGGCATGCTTAAGCCCAGAGTGTACCTTTCGTATGAGAGAGAGGCTTATTTTTGCCACCAAGATGACAATTTCAGAATGACCTTTGACTTTAACATTAAAATGCGAGATACCAATGTTTCACTTTTTGATGATGTGCGTGACATCAAAATTTTGGATGATGACTATGTACTGCTTGAGGTCAAAACCGCACAAGGTCTGCCCTTCTGGCTTATTGAGTTTTTCAACTCAAACAATATTTACAAAGCATCGTTTTCAAAATACGGAACAGCCTATACAACATATCTCATGCCACAAATAACTAAACATACAAGGGGGATTGCAATCCATGCCTAATTCAATTTTTAATACGGTTTTACAAATGCCCGATACTATCACCGTCATAGAAGTGTCCGATTTTTTCCTGTGCGCTATTACAGCCATTTTACTTGGTATTTTTACCGCCTGCATGTACTCGTATAAAACCAAATGTACAAAGGGATTTGTCCTAAGTCTTGCCGTACTGCCTCTTGCCATTGCCATTGTAATTATGATGGTAAACGGAAGTATCGGTGCAGGCGTCGCAGTTGCCGGAGCTTTCAGCCTTGTCCGCTTTCGTTCGGTGCCGGGAACGGCTAAAGAAATCAGTGCAATTTTTATCACCATGTGCACCGGTCTTGTTATCGGCATGGGGTACATAGCTTATGCGGCTTTGTTTGCGGTAATTGCATCGATTTTCTCGATGGTTTTAAGCATCTCACAATTCGGAAACCCGAAAACCGGCAATCGAGTGCTCAATATAACCATCCCGGAGAGCCTAAATTACACCGAAGTTTTTGACGATATAATGAAAAAGTTCACCTCAGATTGTGACCTGATAAGCGCAAAGACCGTCAGCATGGGAAGCTTGTTCAAGCTGAGATATGAGCTCGAGCTAAAAGATCCGGCCTTCGAAAAGGAGTTTGTGGACGAGCTGAGGTGCAGAAACGGAAACCTTGAAATTATCATTTCAAAAGAAGATGCATTTTTAAACGGCCTGTAAAATCCAATAAAAACTAAAAAAACTCCATCATGGTGGCATTTGGCCCGCCCATGATGGAGTTTTTATTATTTCGGTAGAATTATCCGATCAGCGCAAAGAAATCAGCTAATTGATTTGCCGCATCTTGCAGTGTGACCATGCCCTGCGGATCAAAGGTATCTGCATTGATAAGTCCTGCGGTCTGCAGTGTCATAACAGCGTCATAGGCCCAAGCGCTTATGCTATCTTCATTTTCAAAGGTAGCCGCCGCATTTTCACTCGGCAATTCAACTGCCATAGCAGTGCTATAGTTGACAAGTATTACTGCAAGTTGCTCGTTTGTCAGATACATATTGGGTGCAAACTGCGTCGACGAGACACCGTTTACAATGGCATTGTCACTCGCCCATGCAATGGCCTGTGCATGCTCGCTGTCAGCAGTGACATCGGTAAACTTAGCGGTTGTCATACCATCGATTGTGGCATCGGCTGCATCACTCAGCATGGAGACAAATTGACCTCTTAAAGCAACTTGATCGCCATTTTGCAGTTCACCATCGGTAGCATCTTGTGCAAGGTAAAGCGAAGCAAGCTCCTCGCTGTAGCCCTCAACCTTATCATTACCAAAGGTTCCTGCCATATTGGCAAGTCCGTAGCCGTTGCCGGTGACGGTTAGATTATATCCGCCTTGCGGTACTTCGATGGTGTTTTGGGTAGCCGTGTCAAGCTCAACAGTGATTGTCGGGTCGCCGTTTACCGAAACAAACTCCGCCTTAATAGTGGGGAACAGTGCGGCGAGCTCGGCGGCGTTTTCGATGGTGATTGTGCCATCAGCAAGGGTTAAATCGGCATCGAGAGTTAAATTGTGCGCAATAGCGGTGGCAATTCCACCAGCCATGAGAGAGATTGACTGCATATGTCTGTCGAGGCTGTAATTTTGCTCAATATTGTCGGACGGTAGGTGATATTCATTTTCGGTCATATCATCTTCGTCAATAACGGTAATCATGCTTGTTGCATTCATGCCCTCTTTTTGGAAGTTAACATGGTCAGAACCACCGTAGTTGAAATAACGCACATTTTTGGTGTCGTCAAGTAAAGTGAAGCCCTCAGCTTGTGTGGCGCCGATGATAAGTGCGGCAGGTAGATTGAACACGCCACCGTAAATATCAAGCGAAAGAGCGTCAACAAAAGTTTCATCGGTAGCAATCATGTCCATATTCATGTTTATGCTGATGTCCTTCTCTTGCTGTGTCAGCTCGGCAACATAAGCGACAGAGCCGTTGAGGCCGCCTTCCTCTGCTCCCAAAGCGGCAAATCTCAGCTCAACACTTCCTGTGTCAACATCAGCAAAGGCTTTTGCCAGTGCCAAAACGCCAACTGCGCCTGTTGCGTTGTCATTTGCACCCGGTGCGCCCATGACGCTGTCAAAGTGGCCGGTGATGTGGATAATTGCACTCGGGTCATCGGGATTGTCAGTCGCCGGCTTTATAGCAACGACATTGGAAGAATCGCCTCTCTCATAACTCTCAATGGTCATGATCTGATCTTTAGATTCTACAAAGAGCTGGCCTGCAACACCGTCAAATGCCAAAATGGGAAGTACAGGTGCAAACTCATCACGGAAAATCATGCGTCCGATCAGGTCGTTTGAGTTGGGAACATCATTGTAGATGATAAGGCCGATGGCGCCTCTAACCTTAACAGCGGCGGCAAGAGCCTCTGCCGCTTGGTTTTGTGTGACAGTTATATCAGACGCCGTCAAGACCGAAAGGGCAATGGCAGGGAATTTGCCAGTAAAATCATCGCTCTCTGTGAAAGTGCCGTTTATGGGTACGATAAGTGAGCTGTCTGTTGCGCTGAAAGCGAGGGATTCATCGTAGCCGTACAGATTGCCATAGTAGATTTTTTTGCCATCGGCGCCAAATTGCTCGCCCTCACCCGAAAGGGTGACTGCCGCAACCGGGGTTTTTCTGGCATCTGACAGCTCAAACTCTTCAATGGAAACAAAGCTGTCATCATAGCTTTCAAGCATCACATCTTCGATGTACTCGGCAGCTTCAACCTCGTTTGGTGTGCCCATCAGCCTTGAGCCGATGTTGACAAGACCCTCCATGTGCATGAGCACCTCGTCGCTTGTCATGGCTTCGATTGAAAATGCCGCCGTTTCAAAAGATATCTCTGTGGTGTCGGCGAGTGCCGGTGTGCTTGCGCTGACCAGTATGCCAAGGGTTAGCAGTGCACCGGTCAGGGGTTTGGCGTAGTGTTTGATTTTCATAAAAATTTCCTCCCAAAGTTTTGTATTGAGGTGATTATAACAGTTGATGAATAAATAGTCAATAGTTTTTATTAAAATACAGCAAATATTTTTTGAAACAAAGAAAAACAGCCGATTAACAGCTGTTTTTAATAAAAATCAAAATATAATCTGAATATATATGCAAAAGCCAAACGCCTGCAATTATTCGTCAATATGCGCCAATTGCTCGCGCTCTTGCTGGGGTGTGATTTTTGTCTTGCCTTGTAGCTTTAGAGATAGTATATTATAGGTGAGTATAGAGGTCAGCAAAATAGCACTGCCGGTCATTCCACGGGTGGACATCATCTCGCCGAGGAAAAGGAAGGCCCAAATCGGGCTCAAAAGCGGCTCAAGCATGGTTATCAGACTTGCCTGAAGTGCCGGGGTGGTTTTGATACCCTTTGAAAACAAAAGCCAAGCCGCCCCGATTTGGAAAACACCCAAAAATACTATCGCAATAAATGCAGACGGCTCCGAGCCGGGGATGTTTTGGTCAAAAATCAGCGAGGGTAAAAACACAACAAACATAGCATTACCCAAAATGACCGACTGCACCGGGTCTGCACCGGGCAAGCGATTGACAAAAAACACACCGGCAAAAAACACACCGCCGATTATAGAAATCAGGTCGCCTGCCAGTGCCGTCAAAGTAGTCGTTCCCGAAATAGCAAATATAGCGCTGACCAAAATCAGCCCGGACACGCCGATTTCCAGCTTGGAGGGGCGCTGTTTGTAGATAATTATCGACATTATTATAATAAAGAGCGGCGCAACATTCTGCAAAGCGGTGGCATTCCCCGCCGTTGTCAGCTTGCTCGACACAACATAGGTCGTGCTTGTGCCGAAAAGGCAAATGGCCGAGAGAATTATCGGGCGGTTGATGGTAAACTTAATTTTGCGCATGTAAATTGCCTGCACACATGCGGCAATAAGCCCACGCGCGCAGACGATGGAGATAGGATTCCACGGTATAGACTTGGTGAGAACACCGCCCGTGCTCCACAGCATTGCTGTCAAAACAAGCAGTAGCGGGCCGTAATTTCTCTTTTGTTCGGTGTTTGGCATAAGCATCTCCAAAAACAGTAAAATTGTGATACAACGGAATAATAACACATCAAGGCTATAATAGCAAAGGAATTTTAATGGAAAACACAATTATTTCGACAATAAAAAACTCCGGCTGTCATTCGGCTAAAATACTGCCCATAACGGCGGTTTTAGACCGATGCTCAGCCGAGCGAAAAAGCGCCGTTTTGTCGGCCTTTTCCGGGGCAAAATCGCTGATAATGTGCACATTTCCGTATTTTACAGACAACCGCCCGGGCAATATATCCCTTTACGCCAGAGCGCACGATTATCACGCCGTGATATTGCGCCGATTGGGCGAGCAATGCGAGCGGCTGAAATCGCTCTTTCCGGGGCACAGCTTCACCGCCCATGTTGACATATCGCCACTGCCCGAAGTGCTGTGCGCCTCAATGTCCGGGTTGGGCGACATCGGGCAAAACGGCATGCTCATCACCCCGGAGCACGGAAGCTTTGTCTTTATCGGCACGGTGGCAACAAGTTTTGAAGTGAAAACAGAGCATTTTTCGCCGACATATTGCCAAAATTGTGGCGCATGCACGGTGGCATGTCCCACCGGCGCATTGCAAAACGGCTCGTTTACCATGGAGCGATGCCTATCCCATTTGACACAGCTGCGTGGGCAATTGAGTGAGCATCAAGCGCTGGCGATAGCACAAAGCGCAATGGTATGGGGCTGTGACATATGCCAGCTGGCCTGTCCGCACAACGCACAGCCAAGGCAAACCGACCTGCCCGAGTTTAGCCGTGACCTACTGCCATATTTGCAAAGTGAGCAGGCACAGCTGTCAGATCGAGCGTTCAGACGCAATTTTTCAGGCAAGGCATTTAGCTGGCGAGGTGTCGCTCCAATACGGCGAAATTTTGAGCTGATTGCGAAAAAATAAAAAGGAAAAATGTTTAAAACACGTTCACAGTTTTGCAACACATTACGGTTTTATCTGTGTTATATTATAGTCACAGCATAAACCTCTCTAATTCCCCCCAACTAATTATCAGAAAGTCGCCCTCCCCCGGGGCGATTTTTTGATGTTTTTTTATGATTGTAGGGGCGGTAATCGCACGATTTTGAAATAATAATTGTAGGGTCACGGCTTGCCGTGACCGCCGTATCCCCCGTCCTGTAGGGGCGACCTGTGGTCGTCCGCCGTATCACCCCCCGCCCCTACATCGGGGATTTGAATAACGGTTTGTAGGGCAAGGGCTCTGCTCTTGCCGTGTAGGGAGCGACGCCCTCGTCGCTCCGAAAGGAAAGTGCATAATTTGGCGGAACGACGAGGGCGTCGTTCCCTACAAATAAATACCGTCTAACGACGGTGGCGGGCGATTCGTGAATCGCCCCTACACCGCTATTTGCAACCCTATGTATAAAAAAACCGCCACGGAGGGCGGTTTTGCGAAGGTGCAAGGCACCGAGCCGGCCTTTGAGAAAGGCCGCAAAATAATCACCTATGATATTTAATCAGGTGATTATTTTTTAATTCACCGCAATTAATTTGCGGTAGAATTTTTAAATAACCCCAAAAAAACACCCCCGAGGGGGTGTTTTTTATAATTAATAGGGTAAGGCTTATTGGAGAAGTTGCAGGATAGCTTGCGGTTGTTGGTTTGCTTGTGCAAGCATAGCCTGTGCAGCTTGGGTCAGAACGTTCATCTTGGTGTAGTTCATCATCTCTTTAGCCATGTCTGTATCACGGATACGGCTGTTAGCTGCGGTCATGTTCTCGTTGGTTGCATCGAGGTTGTTGATGGTGTACTCGAGGCGGTTTTGCAGCGCACCGAGGTTAGCACGGTTTGTGGAAACCTGGTTGATAGCTGCTTTGATAACATCGATAGAAGCAGCGGCATTAGGCTCTGTCGAAACATCAAGATTTTCAATGCCAAGGCCTGCTGCCGAAAGATCATCAACTTGAACGCTAACCTTGTTGAAAGCAGCAGCTGTGTCACCAGATCGGAA
>CAYJAS010000060.1:0-10658 GCA_964367895.1 uncultured Oscillospiraceae bacterium
GGCTATCGCAACAATGCTGAAAATCGCCAAAATAATTATAGCCATTATATCAAATATTTGTCCCGACACAGGCATAATAAGTTTACCTCCTACTATTGTTTGATAGGTGAAGCTCGTTTAATTAAATTTTGCTCAATCCTTGTCGTAAATCGTCTATGATATCGCTGACATTTTCAAGTCCGACTGACATGCGCACCAAGCCCTCTGAAATGCCACCTTGTGCGAGTTCTTCAGCCGAATAGGTGGAATGTGTCATACTTGCCGGATGCTCAATCAGAGTTTCAACATCACCCAAGCTAACAGCGAGCACACATAAGTTTAAACTGTCCAGCAGTTTTTCGCCTGCCGCTCTGCCGCCCTTAACTTCAAATGCAATTATACCGCCAAAACGTGACATCTGCCGTTTGGCTATTTCATGCCCCTCGTGCTCAGGCAGACCAGGATAATACACTTTTTCAATTTTTTCGTGATTTTTCAAAAAGTCCACCACTGCTTCGGCCGAATCACAATGCCTATCGACACGCAGTGCCAGCGTTTTTATTCCGCGCATTACCAAAAAAGACTCAAACGGGCCGATTACCGAGCCGGTCATATCCTTAAGGCCGAACATGCGCACCTGTGCCATCATTTCGGCATCTCCGCAAGCAAAGCCTGCAATTACATCTCCGTGGCCGTTTAGATATTTTGTCGCAGAATGTAGCGATATATCCACCCCCAGTTCAATCGGGCGTTGCAAGTATGGGCTTGCGAAGGTATTGTCGCAAATGACCTTGATGTCTTTATTATAATCATGGGCTATGCTTGAAACAAGCTGTAAATCGGTGATTTTCAAAGTTGGATTTGCAGGTGTTTCAAGATAAAGGGCCACGGTGTTGGGTTTGAGTGCCGCTTTGACCTGCTCGGGATCTGTGCAGTCAACAAAACTTACCTCTACACCGTATCTGGTCATGCCGTGGGATAGCAGTGCAAATGTACATCCATACAGCATAACATCGGCAATTACATGTGCTCCCGCTTTGCACACCGTCCACAAAACCGATGAAATGGCACCCATTCCCGAGCTGAAAGCGACACAGGCCTGTGCATTTTCGAGAGCCGCCACCTTTTCTTCAAGCATTGCAGTAGTCGGATTGCCCAGCCTTGTGTAGATAAACCCTTGTTCCTCGCCCTTAAAGCGCTGCGCCCCTTGATTGCAGTTATCAAACACAAAGGTCGAGGTCTGATAAATCGGGGTTGCATGTGCTCCGTAAAGACTGTCCTTCTTTTTGCCCGCATGAAGTGCTTTTGTTTCAAATCCCATTTTTGAATAGTCCATTTTTTCTCCTCCTGTATTTCAAATAGCGCTCATATTAAATTTATAGCGGCCAAAAGTGCATTTGACCGCTAAACACGCCTGATGAGTTCATCGGCAATTTGATCAAGTGGAAGTTGCTTTTTGACCGCTCCCAACTTAAATGCCTCCATCGGCATGCCGTAAACTATACAGCTTTCCTTATCTTGTCCTATTGTATATGCACCCTTATCATGCATCATTTTAAGCCCACGCGCACCGTCTGCGCCCATGCCTGTGAGAATTACGCCAATAGCCGAGCGTCCTGCGACATTTGCTACCGACTCAAACATAACATCCACCGAGGGACAGTGGCCGCTGACCCGCTCCCCCTGCCTGCTGCGGACATAATAACCGTCGGCATCTTTACATAAGGTTAAGTGATAGTCGCCTGCCGCCAAAATTATTTTGCCCTGCGTTAACCTCTCACCATTTTTCGCCTCAGAAACGGTCATCTTGCAAATTCTTTCAAGCCGTTCTGCATACATGGCGGTAAACTTAGACGGCATATGTTGCACAATTATAATACCCGGCATATTTTCGGGCAGATGCTCAACGACCTCCACTATGGCATCTGTGCCACCTGTCGAGGCTCCTATAGCTATAACCGTGTCTTTATTAAGTAGTTTTTTTGTCAGCACCTTGGTCGGCTTTTCCTTTTCATAAGTGATTTTTTGCACCACAATTTTTGAAACTGCCTTTACCTCGGTGCGTAATTTTTGATAAAACTGCTTTTCGGTGTGCTCAAAGGGCTTTTCCAAATAACACAGCGCACCGACTTTTAATGCCTCAGTACCGACTTTCGGGTTGTTGGTTAACACAATAATCGGCGTCGGACATTCGGACATCACTTCAGAGATAGCTTTTAAACCACTTGCATCGTGAGAGCTAACCTCTAAAATGATAACATCCGGCTTTAAATCGGCGACAAAACTTACCTTACTCCTTGTGTCGGCAAAAGATGAAATAACCTCTATCTCTCGGTCGGCCTCAAGCTCGACTTTAAGTTTTGACCTAAAAAGCAACGAGCTTTCAACAACGACAACACTGATTTTCATCAGTTACTCTCCCTTTTTCTCATACTTTCTGATAAATCGCGGGCTTGATAAATTTAAATCTTGTCTTTGACTTGTCAATTGCCTCCGAATGACCACAGAAAAAATATCCGCCGGGTGCGGTTGCGTCATAAAATTTCTCCACAAGGCGCATGGTGGTTTGAGCGTCAAAGTAAATCATGACATTTCTGCAAAAAATAATGTCAAACTGCTTTTTGTAGATAAAAGACTCCATCAGATTTGAAATCCTAAATACCACTTCTTTTTGTATTTCCGGCTTGACTTTAAAACTGCCGTCAGCCTGTCTTGTAAAATATTTGCTCTTAAACGACGGCGACAGTCCGGTAAGCATATCGGCCGGGTATACCGCCATTTTTGCCTTGTTCAGCATGTCTATTGAAATGTCGGTCGCTAAAATGGTCGTGTCCCATTTAGGTTTTTGCACGCCGAAATAGTGATCCATATTCATGGCGATATTGTAGGCCTCCTGCCCTGCTGAGCAACCGGCGCTCCAAATACGCAAATCGTTTCGCCTTGTCTTGACAAGTTCAGGAAGTGCAGTTTCAAGCAAAAAGGAAAAATGGGCACTTTCACGACCGAAATATGAATGATTTGTGGTAATTTTGTTCAAAAAATGCCTGATTTCCTTTTCGTCCTTGTCCTGCATGATATGTTTGATATACTGTCCGAAATTGGTAAAATTCCGCTCTCTGAGAGTGGACGACAGGCGCCCCTCTATAAGTCTACGCTTTTGGCTGAGTTCTATTCCGTATTTGTCATAAACAAACTTTATCAGCGTGTTAAACTCACTGTCACTGATGGGAATAATAGCTGTGCTTTCGCCTATTGACATATAATGTCACTCCTTAATGTGGGAAATCTCACGGCAGTTATGCAAAAAGCAATGCTCCCAAATCGTCTGCAAACAGCTTTTGCATATCTATATTGAGTATTGTTCTGTCGCCTATTTCAGTTATTGACGACACATGGGCAAGTGCCACCTCTCCATAACCGGGTGGCAAGGCCGAGGTTGTGCTGTCAAGGCGCAAAACCTCTGAAACACTGTCCACCGCAAGCCCGATTTGAGTTTCTTCAATCTGTGCCACGATAACACAAATTACCTCTTCCATCTCTTTTGAGCGAAGCCCGAGTTTTTGTCGCATGTCAACCACCGGCAGCACCTTACCGCGCAGATTCATAATGCCCAATACATGCTCATCCACACCGGGAAGTGCGATTATTTTGCGCACCTGTATAATCTCTTTAACAAATGTAAGAGGCACACCGTGAACGGTCTCGTCTATGTGAAACAGCAGGTATCTGTTCTCGGTTTCAACGCCCTCGTTTTCAATGGTTACTAAATTGTCATTCACTTAAATGCACCTCACTTGTTGTTCAAAAAATTATTGATATCCAAAATTAAGCTAATACTTCCGTCGCCCAGAATACTGCATCCCGAAAGTCCGCTCTCTTTTAAACTGTACTTGTTGAAAAATGCCGGGAAAGGTTTTACCACAACTTGATATTCTCCGTAAAGTCTATCGGCAAATATACAAGCATTCGAACTGCTACCCTCCACCTGAATAAGTATGCCTTGCGACAAATCGGTGACATCGGTCTCAATTCCGAAGGTTCGATGCAGACGGAAAATGGGGTAGCACTCCCCTCTCAGCATAATCATCTCACTGCCATTTGAGTTTTTGATGATATTTGTGTTTTCATTAATAACAAAAGATTGTTTAATGCTGGTAATCGGCAGTGTAAACATGGTCTTTCCGACCGAAATATTCATACCCTCCACAATGGCAAGGGTCAGCGGTATTTTAATGGTGAAGGTCGTGCCCGCACCTTTTTCGCTGTTTATCGAAATAGATCCGCCCACTTGCTCGATGTTTTTGCGTACAACATCCATTCCGACCCCTCTGCCGGAAAACTCTGTAATGTTCTCATTTGTCGAAAAACCTGCCGCCATTATCAGCCCAAAAATCTCTTTGTCGCTGTAATCGCTCTCCGGCTTTGTCAAGATGCCGTTTTTGCGTGCTTTGTTGAGCAAAACTTGAGGATCAAGTCCTTTGCCGTCATCGGCAATTATAATATGTATCTCACCACCGACATTTTTGGCCGAAAGGGTGATTTTTCCGGTGGCGTTTTTGCCTGCGCTCAAGCGCACTTCCGGCTTTTCAATGGCATGGTCCATAGAGTTTCTGATCATATGCATAAGCGGATCTACGATAATATCATTTATCGTCTTGTCCACCTCGGTACTTCCGCCCTCTGTCACAAGCTCTGCCTTTTTGTCGAGCTTTTTGCACATATCGCGCACAATTCTGTCCATCTTGCGGAATGTTCCACTCAGCGGAACCATTCTCATTGACATGACAACATCTTGAAGCTCATCGGTCAATTTGCGAAGCTCACGAATGGATTTTGTAAAATTGTCAAGCTTTAGCCCGGCTATATCCGGGTTTCTGACCACCATAGACTCTGCCGTTACGATTTCTCCAACCAAGTCCATAAGCTGGTCAAGCTTTGATTGATTGACGCTTATAAGGCTTTGTTTCGCCCCTCCCGAGCCGGGCTTTGCCGCCTCTGCAGGAGGAGGAGCCGCCGCCGGCGCCGCACTGCTTTCCTTTACTGCTAAGGCAGGCGCCGCTTGCTCGGGCTCTGCGGCAACCTCCTCCTTGACCTCCGGTTGAGCCGGCGGTGCCGGTTGCTCTTCCTCGGTCAGCACCTCATAAGAGCGGATATTGAGTGCCTGCTCAATTCCCTTTGTCACTTCGTCTATGCCATCTATCGGCTTGCAGACAATTAAAAATCCCTCTTTGGCGATTTGGGCGCAAAGTTCCGAGTTTTGCTCGGGATTTTCCGGTATTGATGTTATGTATTCACAACAATCTTGAAGCTGTGTAATAAGCATAAAGGCACGCATATTCTCCATCTGGCAGTCCTCCTCAAAGAGAACTCTGATGGTGTAAACACCCTCCTCAGCGGAAACAGCAGCTTGCTCTGTCCCCTTTGGCTCACCGCTTGCTCCACTTGTTGCCGGTTGCTCGCCTTTTAGAATTGCGGCCTGCTCGTGAAGCATATCAATCAAATCCTTGCAGTTGCCCTCGTTGTACTCTCCCGGCTCGCTCAGCTTTTCGAGTTCAACACGCAAAAAGTCCGATGTTGACAACACAAGGTCAAACATCGTGTCAAAAATCAAGGACAGCTTGTCCGGGTCATCTCTGATGACAAAGAATACATCTTCCACAGCATGAGCCAAAGTTGAAATGCTGTCAAAGCTCATCATTGCCGCAGATCCTTTGATGGTATGGGTAATTCTGAAAACATTGTTGATGTTTTCGGGGCTGAGGCTTTTTGCTCTTTCCGATTCAAGCAAAATTGCATCAAGTTGTTCAAGCATAAGCTCTGTTTCGTGAATAAAAGTTTCGAGCATAGCTTCCATTCCGGGTTCTACAATTGCCATGGTAACACCTTCCAATCAGCGCAAATTTCTATAATATTCAGAGAATAGCAATTTTCTTTTGACATTTCTCTTTATTTTTTGCAAAATAATGATATAATAATTACAGATAAAATAAACAGGTATTTTGATATCACAGAATGTTTATCATATCTAACGCCCACTTTCTTGCCACCGCAGTGACAGCCGAAAGTTATACAATCATTATATAGGATTTTTCCCTTGTTCGCAATACATATATTATAATTATTTATCATTTCAAGCTCGTTTTTTCGTCTTTTTCGCACAAACTGCATTATTATGGCATTTTGCCGTGTCGAGGAGGCCTCCTTTTGCCTGATATTTTAAAAGTAACCACCCCTCTTGTAAACAAAAACCAGCCTATTTCACCCCGTCTTAATGTTGAAGGGCCAAATGCCTTTAATATTCAAGACACCTCTAAGGTGATAAAGTCCCACAACCAAAGCGAAATTCTCAAAAACAATACAAACACCCTTGAGGGTGGCGAAACGCCAACCCTGCTTTTAAATCTGCTTAAAGACCCTGCTGTCGCTGTCTCTTACTTAAAAAACATCACTTTGCTTGAGGAGATATTTCGCCTACTCCCTGCCAACAACAACACCAGAACCCCAGAGATAGAACAGCTTTTCAATGCCTTTTCCACCCAGCCGGAGGATATTTCGACAGAGCTTTTGCGACAAGAGCACGGAACAACCTCCTTTAAGGGTGAAATTTTTGATCTACTGCGCTCTATCGTGGACGATTTTGACACCCCGGAGGTCAATCGTGCCGTTGCAAATTACCTCAAAGCGCTCAACGGAATGATGAACAAGGCCGACATTAAAGATGCAGTTTCAAATGCCCTCGTCTATTTGCGTAGCAGCCTGTCCTCAAGCGGTTCTCTCTCTCAAAAGTTGGATGCACTTATCTCAGCCTTTAAACAGGGCGGTGACGATTTTCCCTTTTCACAGCTTAAAGAGCAGACACTTGCCATTTTTCGTGAAGTTGAAGACAGCCTTCTCTTTTCACCAAAGCTTAGCAAGGTGGTTTCCATAACTATATACAATCTCTCCCGCTATAACGACAATCCGGACTTTTTCAGCGAGATGACATACCGACTTCGTCAATTGCTCCCAAATCCGCAGAGACAACAGCTCACCGAGATGTCACAACGCATTTTACGGTCGCTGACCTCGGGTACACCGCTAAACGGTACCGACCCTGCTCTTATGCGCTCAAGCGATAATTCCGCTGTTATGAATGCCTTGATAGAACTGGTTTCACTTCAGTCTTTAAACACCGATTTAAATCCGGCTGATGCCGACAAGGTGGATAAAATCATACACAGTCTGCTGTCCTCTCCGTGCAATTTCACTCCGCTACTGCATTTCATCGCCCCTGTTTCTCATGACGGCATGCGTGCCTTTGCAGAAATCTGGATAAATCCACGCAGTGATGAGCGTGACATGCCCGGTATGGAACAAGGTGGTATTCATCTACTTGTCGTTGTCGATGTTGAATCGGTCGGTCGATTTGAAGTTGAACTGTTTGTTCGCTCGAATATCGTTGATTTGCACCTTTACTGCCCTGCCGGCTATGAGGGGCAATACGCCGAAATGATGGGCAATTTACCGAGCATTTTCAAAGACACTTCTTACCGTTTGGGCAGTGCAAAGCTTGACACTGCACGTGATGAAACTCGTTCACTCATGGAAGTTTTCAAATCTTTACCGTATAAAAGGGTTGGTGTTGATGTCACAATCTAAAACAAATAATTCCAAAGGGCCAAACGCTCAGACAAAAGCGGTTGCCCTAAAATACAACTCGGAACAAGACCTGTCCCCTGTTGTTATCGCCTCCGGCTATGGGCATGTCGCCGAAAAAATCATAGACATTGCCGAAACCAGAGGAATTCCGGTTTATCGTGACGATAGTGCCGCCTCAATGCTGTGCATGCTTGATGTCGGCAGTGGCATACCCGAGGAGCTTTATAAAATTGTCGCGACAATTTATTGTCAAATTCTCTCGACAGCGAGCAAGGCGAGATTTGGCATACAGCCCCCACCCGCCAAGGCCGCAACTGTCAAGTCCGAAGAGGAGTACATAGATGAACAAGCGCCTACAGAGGATCAAAGAGGAGGAGATGCGCAACAAGCGCACACAACGGGAGCGCAATAAAGGCGTTTTCCGTAGCATCTCACTTTTCGCATTTATAATGGTATTTGTCATGTGGATAGATCCGTATGGCATTTTTGCCGCACCCTCTGACCTGCTGCCGAGCGAGTTTGCCGACACGGCAAACAGCAGTGATTCACAACTGCTTGCAGAGGGAGAGGATATTACTTACGGCACCTCCGAGGCAGATGACTTAGCCGCTTTAGAGGCAAAAAAGCTTGCCGAGCAGAGCGGGCTGATACTGGTAAACCGTGACAACCATATTCCCTTTGACTTTACGGTGGATTTGACCGAGGTAGACGGTTTTAGAGTATCTGTGCTTATAGCAGACCCACTGACTGAAATGATGGAGGCCGCCAAGCAGGCAGGGGCACCACTGACACTAACCTCGGCATATAGAAATGTGGCGACACAAAGAATTTTATACAATAATAAGGTTGCAGAGTATCTTGATTTGGGTTATAATTATGTAGATAGTGTACAAAAGGCAGAGCGTTTTGTACAACCGCCCGGGGCAAGTGAGCATCATACCGGGCTTGCGGTCGATTTTTACACCTTTACCGGCTCGGTACTTTCGCAAAGCTTTGGCAATACCGAACAGTATAAGTGGCTGTCTGAAAATGCCCACCTTTACGGCTTTATTGAGCGATACGGAAAAAACGATGAATCTCTTACCGGCATAGCATGGGAGCCTTGGCATTATCGATTTGTCGGTGTCGAGGCGGCGACTTACATCGTCGAAAACGACCTTATACTTGAGCAGTATTTAGAAGATTTAACTGGGGGAGCTGATACCGATGAGCAAACAACGGGATGATTACATATTTGCCCTTGACATCGGAACACGCAGTGTAATTGGCATTGTCGGATACAAGGACGAAAATCAGCTTTTGAATGTCGTCTGTACCGACAGAGAAAATTACAGTGAGCGTGTCGTTGTAGACGGACAAATTGAAAATATATCCAAAACAGCAGATACAGCTGCCATCGTTAAAAAGCGTATGGAGCAAACTCTTGGTTTCGAACTGAAAACCGTTCATATTGCGGCGGCCGGTCGTGCTCTTCGCACCATGGAAAGTCACGCCGAAATGCCTATTACCGAGCAAGCTGTTACCGATGAGTTTATCGACTCACTCATTTTTAAAGCTGTTGAGCAGGCCTATCAAACTCTCGCAGAGGAGGGTGATCATACCTTTTTTTGCGTTGGACATGCGGTCAAGCAATATATCCTTGACGGATATCCGATTTCGAGTTTGCTCGACCACAAAGGTGAACTTGCAGCCGTTTCGCTGATTGTAACCTTCCTCCCCCGTGAGGTGGTTGAAAGCCTTTATACCACCATGCGCCACATCGGCCTTACCGTTTCCGGACTTACACTTGAGCCTATTGCGGCGATGAACGCCATTGTTCCCACCGATTTGCGCAAACTCAATATTGCGCTTTGTGATATTGGCGCCGGCACCTCGGATATCGCCGTTTGCAACGGCGGCACAGTGACCGCTTACACCATGGCTACAATTGCAGGCGATGAGATTACCGAGGCCATAATGAACGCCTGCCTTTGCGATTTTGACATGGCGGAGAGCATAAAATCACAGCTTTCAAATCCCGAAAACACCCCTGTAAAATACAGCAATATAATGGGTATGACCTTCGAACAGAGTGCAAGCGAGATTTTAGCATCTATCGAAACCACTGTAAACTCACTTGCCGAGGTCATTTGCCAACGAATACTTGAGGTTAATGACGGTGCGCCTGCCGCAGTATTTTTGGTCGGTGGCGGAAGTAAAACCCCAAAGCTTGCACAGCTTGTTTCTCGTGGTCTCGACATAGACATCTCACGTGTCGCTGTCGGAAACAATGTGTATATGAAAAAAATGTTCACCTCAGAGCATGACATTTGGTCACCCGAGTACGCCACGCCGACAGGCATTGCCATCACGGCGGCAGAACGCAGCCACAGCGATGCCTTCAATGTCACAATAAACGGCAAAAGCATCCGCCTGCTAAACACTTGGGACACCAGTGTTCTCGGCGTTCTTCAGATGGCTCGATATCCCTATTCTCAGATTATCGGCAGAGGCGGAAAACAGCTCTTTTTCACGGTAAACGGCAACCGTAAAACGGTTTTCGGCACCCCCTCACAACCTGCCGTTGTTCTAAAAAACGGTGAGACCGCTTCCCTTTCAGATACCGTATTACCCGGTGATATTATAGAGTTTACTCCGACTTCAAACGGTATAGACGCCACCACTACCGTTTCAGAGCTTATGGAAAAGGAAAAGCTCGGTACAATAACGGTGGACGGCGCTTTAATTGACCTTCCGTTTAAGCTTACCGTAAACGGTGCCTCAACCTCTCCCAAAAGGGAGATAAAGAATGGTGATAAAGTCAAGATAAATCCTCTCACTTTGGAGAAAATTCTCGAGCAAAACGGCTTTAACTCCCAAGACCTTTGCCTTTTTGCAAATGGCGAGCAATGCACCGAGCAATATCGCCCGAAGGTCGGCGATGTTATCACGCTGGGTTATTCCGACCTAGATGATGAGCCCGAATATGACGATGTGCATGACCAAGATGACGATGTGCATGAAGTGCAAAACCATGAGCCGGAGCTTGAAGTGCCGCAGGA
>CAYJAS010000061.1:0-10584 GCA_964367895.1 uncultured Oscillospiraceae bacterium
AGGCCGTAAAATAATTGCCTATGATATTTTATCAGGTGATTATTTTCTAATTCACAGCAATTCATTTGCGGTAGAGCTTCAAAATGTAAAAACCGCCCTTTCGGGCGGTTGCGCGAAGATGCAAGGCATCGAGCCGGCCTTCGAGGAAGGCCGTAAAATAATTGCCTATGATATTTTATCAGGTGATTATTTTCTAATTCACCGCAATTCATTTGCGGTAGAATTTTTAAATGTAAAAACCGCCCTTCCGGGCGGTTTTTTCTATCCAATATGATTTAGCGGGTTTTGGGTCTGCCCATAATATCTTATTTCAAAATGCAGATGATTTCCGGTGCTCCGTCCGGTCGAGCCCATGGCCGCAATGGTCTGGCCTTGCGATACACGGTCGCCCGTAGAAACATATAGTTTACTACAATGAGCATAAATGGTCACATATCCGGTGTCATCGTGTTCGATATACACGCAGTAACCATAATTGCCCTTCCAGCCGGCAAAGGTGACCTTGCCGCCGTCTGCCGCCCAAATGTCGGTACCGTAAGAGTTTGCCCAGTCTACACCGGTGTGGAAATCTCCCATACTCGGGCGGTTACCATATCCGGAAGTGAAGACACCGGTGGTCGGCTTGATAAAATATCCCTTGGCCGCCGTCGGCGGAAGCTCCTTGGTTCCCTGCAGTCTAATCTGCTCTATCGGCTCGGTAATCACGGTATATTCAAGCACAGTTCGGCTTTCTTCTTGTCCGTTTACATAAACGACATCGGCCACAACGGCCGCCTCGCCGAGCACACCCTCACGGGTGATGGTATGCTTGTTCTCATACATATCTTCGGTATACTCGTAAATTGTTTCAAAGTCAACAGCTTCGTTATACGACTCTGTAATGGTCTGCTTGGTCGAAACAAATGGCACCGCCGCCGCAATCATAACCTGGTCACCTATGTTAATACTGTCTGGCTCAAGTTCGGGATTTAGGCTCTGTATCTGGCTGACCGACATGCTGTTGCGTGAGGCAATAGCGCTAACCGTGTCGCCGCTTTGAACGGTATAGGTCTGTATCTCGGAAACATTACCGGTCAATATTTGCTCCATTTCGGCAATGCTCTTCATCTCGGAATTGGCAACCGGACGCTGCTCTATATACACATCTTCGGTAAACTCGGTCATAATAGAACCGGTAGAGGTTGCGCTGACCTCAATAACACGTCTGAGCATCATCTCAATAGCTGTTTTGCTGTCGTTTGCGCCTATAACTTGCCCGTCAACTACTAAAACATATTGCTCCGATATGTCGGAAACGCCCAAAAACAAAAGGTCGGAAACGGTGTTTTCGTCCACCATATTGGTCTTATCCATGTATCTGAGGCTGTATTCAAGTTCAACATCCATGCTGTACGGCGCACCGATATATTCCGAAGCACGCTGTTCTGCGTTGTATATAATGCTGTTCATTTGGTCGATGCTCTCAACAAATCCGATGGAAACACCGTTTAAACTAACCTCCAGGCCGATGCCGAAAACGCTGGCCGAGAAAAGCATAACGGTAACCACGGCGAGCATAAGCCCTGCGGTGGCACGAGAGTGATTTTTACGCTCCCATGTAAGCACATGCTCTGAAAGATAACGCCATGTTTCACGATATGCAAGCTTAACTGCGCCTGCCGCTGTACATAAAATCGGCCAAACCCTGCTAAAAAGCTTCGACATTTTGTCGTAAATGCTTACAGATAAGCTTCCAATCAAAGATATCGGAAACTTTACAATACAAATAAGAAAATACACCAGACTGAGCGGTGCTTTTTCGGCTGCGCTAACTTTTCCGATGTTCTCAGCTCTGTGCAAAGCGATGCGCATTTTCACAAGCATACGCCTTATAAGACCGGAACCCGGCAGACGAATTGTTGCACGTTTTGTTTTTGACCGGGGCTTTCGCACCGGCATGGTCGCGAGTCGCAAACAAATCTCTCCTTCTATAATTACAATACGATTACACTGATTACAAATTGGTTACAATGGGTATAATACACCATTATCGCCAATATGTCAAGTAATTATGCATTTTTCCACATTTTTTAAGAATTATTAGACTTTATTGTAGTTCATGTGCTATAATAGGGACATGCAAAACAAATTGCCGGCAACTCCATTGCCCTACCTATAATATATGTAACATATTATTCTTTATAACTCGGAGGTACATTAAATGAACATTTGGCATGATATCGAACCTCGGCTGATCAATCCCGAGCAGTTTATGGCGGTTATCGAAATTCCCAGCGGAAGCAAAAAGAAGTACGAGCTTGACAAGCGCACCGGCATATTGCGCCTTGACCGCATTCTCTACACCGCCACCCACTATCCGGCCAACTATGGCTTCATTCCGAGGACATATGCTGACGACCGTGACCCACTTGATGTGCTCGTGCTGTGCTCACAAGTGCTCGATCCGATGATCATGGTTCAGTGCTACCCGATAGGCTGTATCCGAATGATGGACGGTGAAGATTACGACGATAAAATTATTGCAATCCCTGTTAACGACCCCACGTGGAACTTCTACCAGGATTTGATGCAACTCCCCCCACATTACACCAGTGAAATTGCACACTTTTTCGAGGTTTATAAAAGCCTTGAGCACAAGACGACAGCAACAAACGATGTACTCGACAAATCGGGCGCAATGGAAATAATTCAAGAGGCAATAAACAGTTATGAAAAGCACTTCTGCGGAAAACTCGATTAAAACCCTGCATCTTGACGGTAAAAATGAGCAGGATATACAAAAGGCTGCCGCTATTTTAAAAAGCGGTGGCCTTGTCGCTATACCCACCGAAACGGTTTACGGACTTGCGGCAAATGCAATGGCCTCACAACATGCCGCCTCAATTTTTACCGCAAAGGGCAGACCGTCTGACAATCCGCTTATCGCTCACATCGAAAGCACCGACCGTCTAACAAAGCTTTGGAGCGAGGTTCCTCCACTTGCCCTCACCTTGGCTCAGCATTTTTGGCCGGGGCCGCTTACTATGGTATACAAAAAGCATGCCGATGTCCCCGACATAATAACGGCGGGACTTGACACGGTCGCCGTGCGAATGCCCGACCATGCCTGTGCCTTGTCACTGATCTCGGCCTGTGACTTCCCTCTTGCGGCGCCCAGCGCCAACTCCTCCGGTCGCCCCAGCCCGACCACTGCGCAACATGTTTTGGACGATTTATCCGGTAAAATTTCAGCGGTTCTCGATGGTGGAAACTGCACTTTAGGTGTTGAGTCAACCGTTGTTGACCTAACCCAAGATGTTCCCACCGTTTTGCGCCCCGGTGCAATAACCGAGGGCATGATACGTGCCGTTTGCGGTGCCGCTCGCTATGACGACGCCACCTTTCGCCCACTGTCAGACGCAGAGCAACCTCGCTCACCCGGCATGAAATATCGCCATTACGCTCCAAAGGCACCTATGACCCTCTTTGTCGGCCCACCCGCTCAGACGGCTATTGCGATAAACGGTGCACTTGCAAACACAGCACAGAATTGTGCGGTAATTTGTTTTGACGAGTATATGCAGGATTTCAGCAGACACAAATGCCAAATATACTCGCTCGGACAATCGTTTGACAGTCCGGCACATGCCGAGCGTCTGTTTTCAATTCTAAGACAGATTGATGACAGCTCTGCCGATATAATTTTCACCCAAAGCCCCGGCTCACTCGGCACAAATGCCGCCACTTTCAACCGTCTTTTAAAGGCGTGCGCCTTTGATATTAAAGATTGCACAAACGGCCGTGCAATTATCGGCGTCACCGGCAGAAGTGGCAGTGGCAAAAGCCTTTTTTCCCAAATTGCCACCGACATGGGCGCACAGGCAATCGATGCCGATGCGGTGTACAAGCAACTGCTCAATGACTCTGAGCCGATGAACAAAGCCATTTGCACCGCCTTCCCCGATTTTTCATATCCGATAGACCGTGCGGCTCTGGCAAAGGTAATTTTTTCAAGCGAGCAGGCGCGCAAACAGCTTAACGCCGCTACCCACCCCTTTGTTATTGCCGAAATGCAAAACATCATGAAAAAATCCACAGCTGATATTTTGGTACTCGATGTTCCGCTGTTATTTGAAAGCGAGCTCAATCTGCTGTGTGATGTAACGGTTGGAATAACGGCGCCCAAAAGCCTTTCCTATGAGCGAATATTACAGCGTGACGGTATAACCGCCCAAGCGGCGGAGGCACGACTAAGTGCACAACCAAAAGATGATTTTTATCACAAGCGTTGTGATTTTATCATTGAAAACAGCGGCACAAAAACAGGTTTCGAGCGAGAAATCAAGCTGATTTTAGCCCATGTTAAAAAATATATCCTCGGCCAACCTGCCTTGTAATAGTGGACTTCATATCCACTAAATCAAACTTCCAAAATTTCTATCTAATAAAAAACACGCCTTTCCGCAAAATACTTGTGGGAGGCGATTTTTTTGTGCGTTAATGAAAACACTGCCGATATAGGCAATTACCAAAATATAGAACAAACCGGTTCGGTTACCGTTTCAAGCGGAGATTGTGCAATTCACTGCCTGACAATAGTTGGGCAAATAGAGGGGCATCAAGAGCTTCCGCCGCAAAACAAAACTACCAAGTACGAGCATATCATGCCACAGCTTGTGGCCATAGAGCAAAGCCCGGAGATAGACGGACTGCTGATTTTGCTCAACACCTCGGGCGGCGATGTCGAAGCAGGCCTTGCAATTGCGGAGCTGATATCGGGAATGAGCAAGCCGACCGTTTCACTGATTTTGGGCGGTGGCCATTCGATAGGTGTTCCCCTTGCCGTATCGGCAAAGCGTTGCTTTATAGCGCCGACCGCTTCCATGATACTCCATCCGGTAAGATTGAGCGGAACTGTAATCGGAGTTCCGCAAATACTCGCCTATTTTGAAAAAATTGAGGAACGAATTGTCGAGTTTATAACTGCAAATTCCAAAGTTTCGGCCAACACACTGCGAGAGCTTATGCTAAAAACCGGCGAGCTGATGAGCGATGTCGGCAGCGTTGTATACGGCAGAGAGGCGGTCAAACTCGGACTTTGCGACGATTTAGGAAGCCTAAGCAGTGCAATTTCCTGTCTGCATCGAATGATCGAGGAGGGACGAAATGTATAATATACCAAATGTCGGCAGTGGCGCCTATCCTTATATGTGGCCACTTCCAATACGAAATTATGAAAACGAACTTCCGGCTGAGTTTCGAAATGTTTTAGACCTTGACCCTTGGGATACCACCTATTATTACGATCCGTTTTTGCGTGGCATCCCCCCGTGGGCATAATTCTTTGATCTATTCAGGCAATCTCCAAACCTCCGGTTTTGAGATTGTCTGACCGACACACGGTGTCGGCGGCGTTTGAGGAACGCCGTAAAATCGAGCATTTGCGGGATTTTTAAAGCCACTGCAATTAATTTGCAGTGGCTTTTTTAATTTTTATTGGTCAAAAATACTTTTTTGACCAATAAAAAATCCGACGGAGCTTGCTCCGTCGGATTTTCAATTTCACCTTGTGGGAATGGGTACATTTGCGACCGGCTCTTTTATGTAAGCCTTTTCAAAATACTCTATAACATCTTTTCTTGTTATAATTCCGACAAAAACCCCTCTATCGTCCACCACCGGAACAAAGTTCTGGTTTTTTGTGCGCTCCAACAGCTCGGAAGCCTCGGCATATATTGATACCGATTTATTCCAAAGCGGCCGCATAATATCCTTGACCTTTAGCGCTTCCTGTGCCTTCATGGTTGCCTGCTCTCTGTCAAGAATACTCCACAAAAAGTCGCCTTCGCTGACCGTCCCGATATAGACACCGCCCTCATCGAGCACCGGCAAAGCGGTATACCCATGATTTCGCATGACCTCAAGCCCTTGCCTGACCGTATCTTCCCGTTCTATAAAGGCCGTCCTCACCTTTGGTCGCAGAAAAAAAGCAATATTCACACATTTTCTCCTTTTCCGTACAAACTAAGCATCTATAAATATTATACAATAAATATATTCAGATTTCAAATCAAATTATGTAAATTTATTATGTATTCTCAACTTTCGCCATATTTTCACTCAAAATCCTCTTAAATGAATAAGCAAACAAGGTGCAAGTCGAGATTACAGCTATAGCGTCTGCTATCGGCTCGGCCAAAAATACCGCCAAGTCCTGCCTTTCCATAAAGTTGGGCAGTATGAAAATAAGCGGTATCAAAAGCACAACCTTGCGAAGCAATGCCAAAAATGCCGAAGCTTTGGCTTTACCGAGTGCCAAAAATGTGTTCTGACATGCAATCTGTGCTCCAAACATAAGGCTTGACGCCATATAGATACGCATAGCGGTGCTCGCATATTCCACCAGCGCAGGCTCATTTGTAAAAAGCCCTATTAAAACTTGGGGAAAGAACATGCAAACGCTCCAAAGTGCGGCCGAAAAAGCAAGACAGCTAATCAATGTAATTTTAAAGGCACTGCGCACCCTGTCGTAATTTCCTGCGCCGTAATTATAACTGATTATCGGCTGTGAGCCTTGGGTCAAGCCGTTGAGAGGCAACATGCAAAACTGCATACTGCTGCTCAAAATGGTCATTGCACCGACTGCAATATCACCGCCGTATCTCAGCAGAGATGTGTTAAACGAAACCGACAAAATACTCTCGGTAAAGGTCATTATAAAGGGTGAAACGCCCAGCGCAAGGCATGGCACAACTATCGCACGGCTAAGGCGCAGATTTTTCAGCTTAAGACGCAAAATTGTCTTTTTGCCGACCAAAAACCAAACGACCCACACTGCCGAAACGGTCTGTGAAATTATCGTCGCAAGGGCGGCGCCGGCAACCCCCATATCAAGCGCAAAAATAAAAATCGGATCCAAAATTATATTGCAAATAGCGCCAATCAATACGGTCGCCATACTGCGCTTTGCAAAGCCTTGGGTTGTTATAAAAGGGTTAAGCCCAAGGGAAAATTGTACGCTGATAGTCCCGATGGCATATATACTCAAATACTCCCAAGCATACTGCACGGTGTTTTCGCTTGCGCCGAACATCATAAGCAGCTGCTGTCCAAATGTAAGAGTAACAGCGGTCAGCGAAATACCTGCGATTATCAGCATACTCATACAGTTTCCGACAATTTTCTCGGCGACATCATATTCGCCCTTACCCATATGAATTGCGGCGCGCGGTGCACCACCCCTGCTCACCAGCGATACAAAGGCGGTTATAAGTAAAATTATGGGCATAGTAACGCCGACACCTGTCAAAGCGTCGGCACCAACACCTTCAATTCTACCTATGTACATTCTGTCAACGACATTGTAAAGCAGGTTTATCACCTGGGCAATGATAGCCGGCATTGCAAGGTTAAAAAGTAATTTTCCGACACTGCCCTGCGCAAGCCCGGTTTTATCTCTATTGTTCATCTTTACTCCCCCTAAAATTATAACCGAGTAATTGTATCACATTTTCATGCAATTTCATAGCCCGTCTAAAAAAGTTAACATTTATTTTTATATGCTCACCACAGTTTCGTTGCCCTTATCCTTCCACCTTGCGGGAGGGGATGGAACCCCTCCCCTACAATTTCGAAATTCCCACCTGTAGGGGCGGTCATCGGCCGCTCGTAATCCCCACCTGTAGGGAGCGACGCCCTCGTCGCTCCGCAAGCGATGGACGAAAGGTTTTTGGACGATAGTTTGCGGCTATGGAGCCGCCGCCACATACTTTTTGACCCCAAAAAGTATGCAAAAAGTGTTGGGGGTGTTGCGTATGCCCCCCCAAACCCCCTAGCGCTTTTGCCTGTAGTGATGCAAAAGAGTTTGCGATGGGGTAAGAAGTATCGGTCGTCTGCGGACGAAAGGCGTTCTTATTTAGTACAGCATGCTTAAGGTGACGGAATTTGCACCCCTACAATTCTACAAGGTCAGCGTTCCGTTTTCCGACTCTATCAGCAAAAATATATTTTCCTGCATCCCGGTTTGGGCATTTACATAAATCAATACATTGTGCCCCAAATCGGTTTTGCAAAGATGCTCATAGCACAGCACCTCATTTTTACCTGCTGTCGGAATTATAGCAAGCTCACTCGAAACAAGCTGCACATTTGCCGGCACTGCCGAATATGACTGCTCAAGGCTTATGCTCGGCTGTGGCGGTGTCCGCTCATGATGTGAAATCACATATCCTCTGCTGTCAAAGCGCACCACCCTACCGTTATCGAGGGCAACGCTGACCTTTATCAAATCGGTATAGGCCATAATGTCGTTCTCGCTGTAAGCAAAATTGATGGTAACAACACGCTCATAAATAGTGTAATAGCTGCTTTGCATACCGACAAATCCATGTTGCTCCAAAAAGCCGGCAGCACTGCTAAGTGCCTCCTCTAGCGTCACCGCCCCCTCCCCAAGCTGTCTGCTGTCAATAAAACTGAGCAGTACACCGCCGTTTTTAGTAAGCTGTGCATAAATATCACCGCCGCCAAAGGCATAAGCCGGTATATTCCCACCTATTTCACCGCTTGGTGTCAAAGTATATCCCGAGGCAAGCGGCATTTCCGCCAGCGTTTCGTGCGCCTGTTGCTCGCTAAGCTCGGACATCCCCTCAATAAACTTTGCACTTTGCTTTTCAATATGGTCGCTATACGGCCCATCATATATCAGCGAGGCATATTCGGGAAAATCCTCCTGTGCGCTGTGCAAATGGGTGCCTGCGGTAACTCCGCTGTCCCCCAAAGTGCTGAGCATACCTCCCACGGAAGCGACCCCTGCGTCCACCTGCTCTTTGGCGCTTGCCAGAGTGCTCGTGAGCGCCGAGCATGACTCGGACAGCGAAAACAGCGTATTTAAGCTGTCCTCCTCAGGCACTTGTCCGCTCGCTGCTTGCCTCATCAAAAAATAGCTATAATCGCCGGCCTGAGCTATAAATTTCTCATAGGTGTCAAGGCCTTCACCATCAAGCGGAAGCTGTGACAAAGCACTTTTAGCATTTTCGCTCTCCACCCAAATTTCAGCAGTTAAAGTGCTGAGCAAAGTGCCCGACGGCGCATATTGCAATTTTTCAAGTGCCGTTTCCATAGCAGAAATGCTGGTCAAAAGCTGTGACAGTGCACGCTCACCCTGCACAGCGATGTATCGCTCATAATACTCTGTCCTTGATGCGTAAAAAATTGTCGATGCGCAAAAAATAATTGCCAGGCTGATGCTGAAAACTATAGGCATAATAGGTGCTCTGCGTCTCATATTATCACTCCAAATCTCATTTAGGCACTGCCAATTCAGTTGCCGTCTTCTTGCTTTTTATTCTACCCAAAAAACTGCATACTTATCATAAAAATCGGCAGTGAGGCATAAATAATAACAGTTTAAGTTTGGAGGAAGCTCAGTATGAAACGGACGATAAGCACAGCACTAATAGTAATTATGGCAATTTCCACTGTTTTAAACGCATCGGCACAAGAGGGCTTCTCGGTCTCGGTACCCTCGGCCATTTTGATGTCCGATGGGCAAGTGCTTTACGAGCTGAATGCCCATCAACCGATGGAGCCGGCAAGCGTTACAAAGGTAATGACAATACTGCTTGTCCTTGAAGCTCTTGAAAGCAATAAAATCGCCCTCACCGACACAATAACCGCCTCGGCACATGCCGCTTCAATGGGCGGAAGTCAAATATGGCTCGAAGAAGGCGAAGTGATGACCGTTCAAGATATGCTCAAGGCTGTGGTTTTAGCAAGCGCAAATGACTGCTCTGTCGCTCTTGCCGAATACATCTCGGGCAGTGAACAGGCCTTTGTACTGCAAATGAATGAGCGTGCCCTCTCGCTTGGTATGCAAAACACCACCTTTAAAAATGCCTGCGGCCTCGATGAGGAGGGGCATTTGAGCACCGCTTATGACATCGCACTTATGTCGGAAGCGGTTATGAAACATGAAATGATACTGGACTACACTCTAAGCTGGATGGACACCATCAGAGACGGTCAATTTGAACTTACAAACACCAACAAATTGGTAAACTCCTACAGTGGGATAACCGGCCTTAAAACCGGCTCCACCTCTCTTGCCGGCTTTTGCCTGTCAGCCACTGCTCAGCGTGACAATCTAGCGCTTACCGCCGTCGTGCTCGGTGCCGACACCTCTGCAAACAGAAATACCGCCGTTGCATCTTTACTCGACTACGGTTTTGCAAACTATGCCGTGACCGAATTGAGCGCAGACAGACCGATTATGCCGATACCTGTAACCCTTGGAAGTAAACCCGAGGTGCTGTGTCAGCTTGAGCGGTCACAACCGGTGCTCATCAAAAAGGAAGATTTGAGCGGTATCGAAAAAATTATTGAAATGGAAACTCAGCTGAGCGCACCGATAGATGCCGGCCAGCGTGTTGGTACGCTGACCGTTAAAAACGGCGACAAGGTGATAAGCGAAATACCAATAATCACCTCGGAAGCGGTACAGCGCCTGAGCATGTGGGATATATTGCTTGACATACTGTCAAGCATAGCGTTAAGGTGACGGCAAACAGCAAAGCCGATGTGATAATCACATCGGCTTTTAATATTATT
>CAYJAS010000062.1:0-10578 GCA_964367895.1 uncultured Oscillospiraceae bacterium
CCGGAGCCCACACCGCAGGAGCCGCAGGCGCCGAGTGACCCGACAGCAGGGGGAGATCTTGACAAGGAAGCCGGTACCGACGATGCCCTTGCAGGCGGAGTTTACCTTCCCAAGCTCGATTTGCCCGAAAACAGCGACCCTGATGTCGAGAGTGACATGATAGGGCTTGTGGTATACGGCGGAAGCATCTACACTGAGGGGCAGTTTATGCGCCTGAGCGACAGTGAAATTGAGGCTATGATGGGCGAGCAAGTCGGCACGGCAATCGGAAATATTGATGAATGGTCGAGCCAAGAGCAGTACGCTGTCGAGCTGGCGGCGAGCATTTATGGCGACATTTACACGGTAAACGGATATGACAGCAATTTCCGCCTTGCCGCAGTTATGAGCGAGTATGACGGCAAAACAGATGTGCTGATGCTCGAGAAGCTTAACGATATTGAACTTGTGACCGGTGAGGATTTATACGGCGACAAGCGACTAAATCTCGGTGGAGATGTGGCACAAGTCACCTATCAAACACATGAGCAGTGGTATAACAGCACCGGAGAGTTTAACAAGCTTGAAGGATTCGATGAGCAGGAGATTGACGCTTTAATCGAAAATTTGATGACCGCCCCATTTGTTGAGGACAATGAGTTTGACCGAAACAGTGTCGCACGTGCAAGGCTGTATTTTGACATGGCAGACGGGACACAAATTGCCCTTGAGGTGTTTGAAAACGGATATGTGCGATATGCCAATATGCACGGGGACTTTTACACAGTTTTAGAGCACGATGAGATATTCGAGCAATTGAGCGAGAGGATTTTCTGATACAGTCGCCCAAAGGTCGCCCTTAAAAAGCAAAGGCAATGCAGAATGGGGCATCTTGGGCGAATACTCGGGTCGACGTACTTTTGTATTGTCACCCCTCATATTTTCCCAACCTGCTCTCGTTCTGCATTGTCAAAAAAACCGCCCGAAAGGGCGGTTTTTTTAAGGTGCACGGGTTATATTTACTCCAATTTTATCAACCCAGACATTTACATCGCCGTCAATGCTATAGCCTGCAAGGGCGATGTCACCGGTTGAGGTGTCAATATGAAAGCAAAAGCTTGACTCATTGCCGGCGGCCGACTGTGCGTCCTCCATCATTCCGACAACTCCATCACCTGAAACGTCGGTCTCATGTTCCGAAACGCCCATTATGCCCAAAATCATCTTGGTAAGATTGTCGAGATCTACCGTACTGTCAATGCCCGGAACTCCGTTCTGCGACAGCACAGAAACCCTATAATTGGGCTGTGCCGGGCGAACATAGAGTCTGCCACCGTAAAGATGTTGCTCCGGTCGAGCATCGCCGGTAGCCCACAGCACCTCAATAAGCGCACCTGCCGGTACATTGCTCTTTGGGTCGGCGACCGCGGTAGTCGCCGCACGCATTAAATTGGTTGCGATTTGCAAGTCGTTTGTCTGCCGTGACCGCTCGACATATTGTATATATCGAGGCGCCAGCACGGCGGCCAATATGGCAATTACTGCTATGACAATGATAAGCTCAACTAGCGTAAAGCCTTTATTTTTTATTTTCAAACAATCACCTCTGATATTATTCTATCCTAAAAGTGATTATATACCACAGGAATTTGCAAGTCAACAAAAACATCAGATGTTTAGGCTTTTTTGCAGAAGCTTTAGAGCAGCGGCAGGATAATGGCGCGCCATTACTCCGAGTGACGCCATTATATAGTGCTCATCATATAGTATTTTTGCCATACCCGGCTTTGGCAGAAGGCTCATGCCGGTTTTATTGTAATCTCGCAATGTTTCCATAAGAGTTTGGCGATTTGGCAGGCGGGTCAGCGCACCGCCGGTTGCGACAAAAGTGGATACACGTGTCAAATCCTTGCCCTCTGCCACCGTTTTTCGGCCACTCGGCGTATAAACATGCCTAAGCTGTCCGGCGTGACGCTCAAGGGCGGTACAGCTTGCAATGCGTGTAAGCTCGGTCACCAAAGTGAACTCCTCAGGGGTTTTGGGTATGGCAAAGTAACCGTCCATGGTGGCGGTGACATCTATGCCAAGACGCTGTGAAAGCAGGTCTGCGCCCTCGGTTTCGATTATATTCGGAGCGTTTACAAAAACGCCGAGGTCACCCTCCACCGTGCGTTTTGCCTTTGGCTCGGGCGAGATGGAAATGCTTTGTATTTCCTCGCTTCCGTCAGTGACCGAGTGTACATCGGTCGTAGCACCTCCAACATCAAAAACCACCAAATCGCCGATGCTTTGGTAGAGTAGCAAGGCACATTCCATAACAGCGCCGGGGGTGGGAATTATACTGCCCGTGACCATATCACGCACATGCTCCATTCCCGGCGCACCTGTGATGTGGCGTTCAAAAACCTCGTGTATTATTTTGCGTGTCGGCTCGATATTGAGCTTGTCAAGCTTTGGATAGACATTGTCGGCGATGTAGATATCTCTGCCGCACTCCTCACGGAAAATCAGCTCGATTTCACGCCTGTTTTCGATGTTTCCGGCGTAAATGAGCGGTGCATCTATACCCGAGCGTGCCAACAATTCGGCGTTGTGTATAGCCGTGTCACGCTCCCCGTAATCGGTGCCACCTGCCAGTAAAATAAGGTTTGGGCTAAGCTCTTTTAGATCGGCAATATCGGTGCGCCTAAGCTTTCCTGCGGTAATTTTCTTGATAATTCCGCCTGCGCCGAGCGCTGCCTCTTTTGCCGCCTTGACCGTCATGTCATAGACAAGGCCGTGCACCGACATTTTAAGGCCCCCTGCCGCTGAGGAGGTGGCAAGAAGCTCTTTATATTTCAGTTCATCAGTATTCAATTTGTCGGCGAGATTTTGCATTGCCTGTTTAATTCCAATGCGCACATCGCCATTCATCACCGAGGTCGGCGCCTGACCCTGCCCCAAAAACTCGGCATTTTCAAGTGAAAATGCATTTAAAACGGTGGTGGTCGAGCCGATTTCGGCGACCAGCAATTCAATATTCATGATAAATCCTCTTTAAAAAGACGGGGCGCCCCGCCCCGCCTTTTGATGGTTTTCCTATTCGCCTCTACGGCGGCGACGTTCTTTTACAAAGAAGGTTGCATTGTGAATACCCTTAGAACCTCTGCCAAATCCGGCATCGGCACCTGCACGCACTGCAAGGTCGGGGGTAACCTGTGTTCCGCCGGCAACAAAGATGATTTTATCTCTGATACCCATCTCTTTTGCAAGCTTGTCAATTGCGGCGATATTTTTGTAGTGAATATCATCGTGGCTGATAATCACGCTCGCCATAACTACATCGGCATTGGTTTCCACCGCCGCTGACAGCAGTTTTTCAACCGGCACAGAGGTGCCGAGATAGTGAACTTTTATGCCGTATTTCTCAATACCGCCGTGCTTGATATCGATGATTTCACGCAGACCGACCGAATGTTCGTCCTGACCTATTGTTCCGCAAACCACCGTCATGGGGTTTTCCTTTATTTCGGCACGGATTTCATCATCGGAAAGCACTTCCGGTTCGGGGGGAATGGTCAGCGTGCTCATGTCAAGTGCGGTCGGAACCTTGCCCTTGACTTCAATTCTCGTACCCTCCGAAGCGTGCATAATCTCACGGTGGATAACTTCGCACTCGTTGAGATTCATGCGCTTGGCATATTCAAGGGCGGCAACCTCGGCCGCACGGCGAGGCAGTGGGAAGAAGAAGGTCAGCACGACTATTCCGTCGGCACGCCATTCCATTTCGGGCATTACCATATTTCCGCCGATAAACTCACGCTTTTCTTCAAGGCGTGTTTTGGCGTTGTCAATCTCATCAAGCTCATCGATATAGATGATTTTTTCGGGCGCTTCAAAGGTGCAACCACCTATCAAAGTCGACGGATTTTCACCCTCTTTAAGGCCGTATTGCTCGACATTATTGTAACCAAAATGCGCAGTAACAGGCGCAAAATAGTCGGCCTTGCGCTCATAAACCGTGCCGGCACCTACACCGCCGTCAATTTGACGGGCGATACCGTCGTCATTGCGCTCGGGATAGCATCCGCTGTCAACGAAAAAGCCCTTTTCCACGGCGGCAAAATAGCCACCTTGCTCAATCATTTCCTCCATGAAGAGAATGGCACGCTCTTTAAGCTCACGAGCCTTGTCACGCAGATATCCCTCGTCTTTAAGTTGTACCATGTCCATCAAACCGTCCATGCCGACAAGTGCTTGCTTTGCGGTGTCGCACGCCTCGATATTGTACATATGCCAAGGTACATTGCGCCCTTCGTCGGGGGTAATGGTAGACTGAATGTCTGCGCTTGTCAGCTTGCTGATAAGCAAGTTGAGCACATGGGTGACGGTAGCTTCACGTGTGGAGCTTTCCATGTATTTTGTGTTCATTTGTGCACGCATACGATATTCAGAGAACAGCTCACGCAACGCCACCGCATAGGGCAGGTCAATGTATAGCGATGGAGCGGGCGGAGCGGTCGGCGGCACTGTTGAAAGTGCGATATTGCTCGGATCGATGCCGACCTTGCGTGAGAATATCGAGTTTATGCTGTGCTGAACCATCAGCTCGGGCATGACCTTCCACGCCTGCATAGCGGTGGCGTTTGCGTTGTGTGCGCCGTCAATTTGAAGCATTCCGGCATGAGCCATTATGCACTTGCTCTCGCAAGCATCGACAAAGGAGCGCACCATATTTATATTGCGGTAGATGACATTGTACTGGGGATCTTGGTGAGCGCCTGCGACACCTTCCTCACAGAACATGACGGCGATATCAGGGCCTGCAACACCCGAAACATACGAGTGATAATTGATAGGCCTACCGACTTCTTCTTCTATGATGTCAAGAGCACGACGCTGTGCACGCACCTGCTTGCGGGTGATGGGAACACCGCCCATACCTTGCGGTGTGCCTTCGATAAGTCCGTCATAATGGCTTTGGCCGGCAGTGCGGATGACCATGATATGGTCTGCTCCGTGATGGGCGACCATGCGCATACGGCGAATATCATCTTCAAAACGACCGGAAGCTATTTCGGTGGTGATTATAGGCTGGGGTTGTGGATCAATATTGCCGAAATATTTTGCAGAGGGCAGGGGAGCGGTAGTGCCGCCCATCGGCTCACTGCAATCACGATATTCAAACGGGCCCATTTTCAGGCCGGGCGCAGGCTTGCGCCATTGCCATGCACGCTTTTTCGGGGTATAGTTTTCAAGGCCTTCGAGCAGATTTTCTATGTCGAGCTTTTCATCGACGGTGTACTTTTTCTCACTCATGCTCGTGCCTCCTCAAAAAGTTTTTCCACTTTGTCCCAAAGCTTGCCTTCCGAAAGTGAGAGTCCGGCATCACGCACGGTCATACCTTCCGACTTTGACAGCTTATATACAATATTTCCGACACCGTGGCCGATAAGCCCCTTTTCCACCGCTGTGTCCACGATAGGCTTTACCTCAAGTGAGGAAAAGCCCATGCGAAGCAGAACACTGCGCTCGACAGAAGGGGAGGTGTTTTTTCTGCCCAGCTCTAAAAGAGGATCGGTGAGTTTTTCGGCAAGTTGCCAAAAATATGCCTTGAGCTGCTCATCACTCATATCCTTTAGGTGGGCTCTGCGGCTTTCAAAATCGTCTGTTCTGCTCATTTTGCCGCCTCCTTAATTTTTTCAATTGCCGACTTGACATATTCACGGTCGGTGCGTGTTTCTTGTGCAAGATAATCGAGGTCTGCATCGGTGATGTCGCTCACCCCTGCAATTTGCTTGCGTATAAGTGAATGGCGCATTCTGTCCATATCGGCATCACGTGCTTTAAGCAGTTCGGGGCGTGCCGGGAAGATAATGTCCTTGCCCGGGATTTCCTCGGAAGGATCGCCAAACTTAAGCTCAATTCCGTTTGCACGGGCAAAAGCGAGCTGTGGCTGAAGATGCTTGCCGGCTCCCGTGTACTCGGTTTCTTGCGCTACGATGATATAATCCTGCGGTAGCTCTTGTGCAAGGTAGAAGGTGGCCGCAAGGCTGGTATTGCCTGCAGGGCCTTTTTCCATACCCTCAAGTGTAGTGAGAGCTTCTGTGATGTAAAACACCTCGCCCTGCTTGACGGTGACATATCTGTCCATATAGCGCAGCGGACGTGCGGCACTGCGGGGTACATCGCTGTGGTCGGGATCGGTGGCATAGGGCATACCGTATCCGGTGTGCGCCGTGGTAAAGGATTTGCGGTTAAAATGCCCGTCACTTGCCATGCTAAGGCCGGTTAAATCGACTGAGGCGGCAACAATTTGTGACTTTGCACCGGCTGCCATAAGACCACGTGCCGTGCCGGTTAGGTTACCACCGCCTGCATTGGCGCAGACCACCACTTCGGGGTGCTTTCCGTGTTGCTGCATAAACTGATGAGCAAGCTCATAGCCCAAAGTTTCAACACCGGAAACGCCAAAGGCGCTGTAAAGGCTTGCGTTGAAATATCCGGTTTCTTCAAGTAGCATCAGAGTTTTGTAAAACAGCTCAGGGCCGACGGTAAGCTGGACAACTTCGGCACCGAGTGCCTCGCATTTACGAGCCTTTTCAATGATCTCGGGCTGACCCAAACCTTTTGAGTCATAACACTCCTGCACGATGATGCACTTTAGTCCCTGCATTGCCGCTTGGCTTGCCACTGCCGCACCGTAGTTACCGCTGGTGGCCGCTATAACACCTTTATAGCCAAGCTTTTTTGCATGGTAGACAGAGGTTGCGGCACGGCGCTCTTTAAAACTGCCTGCCGGGTTGGATGCCTCGTCTTTGATGAATATACGAGCGCCTTTGCCCTCCGGGGCACACTTGCGTGCAAGCGCCGTCAAATTGTGAAGTTCAAATATCGGGGTATTTCCGACATTATAAGTGCGCTGTATACGCATGATGTCCTCAAGGGTATAACCGGTGTCGCCCATCATGCGCTCATAATCAAATGCTATATTGCCAGACTCGTATTTTTTGTAGTCTACGCCCATTGCATTTTGGATTATCTCGGGCATACGCCCGGTGACCGATTTGTAGCTTTTATCCATACTCATCTTATTGCCCTCCAAAAAGCGCGGCGCGCAGAACATCGTCTATTTCAAGTATTTCGGGCACAAAACTGCCGTAATTTACTTCAAAACAGGGATTTACTTCAAGAAGTTTTCCGGTTTCACGGCGCCCTGTACGAGTGATAATTGTCACCGTGTCGCCAAGCTCGGCGCTTTCATTTTCAAGATGCCCTTTCACCCACATGTCAAAGGGCACCTTTTGGGTATCTTCGGGAAGCTTGCCGGTGCGCTGTTCTGCGGTCAGCACAGTGCTGTGAATACGCACCCAGTCATTTTTCTTTGCCATATTCTATCTCCTGTTTTTACTTAACAATTTTTCTCGAAGGATCGACCATATCACGCATGTCGCCCATTATCGCACGGGGAACGGGAAGACTCAGCATGGTATGCAGTCCGGGCATTGCATTGATGGTGTGGGGGATCATGTTGACGCACATTGCGATTGTGCCCAGTCCGCCGTCAATTTCCGGGGTGTTGACCATGTTGACATTTGGCGAGCCCTTGATTATGACATAGTCACCGGTTTGGATGCCGACCATCTCAGGTTCGATTTGTTGGGGATGATCCATCTCAATGACGCATTTGCCGTCTTTATAGCCCCATGCTTTCATGGAAACGCCGGCGACATCGCCTGCTTTTGCAAAGCCGTGCGGACTTTTGCGGTCAATTTCGGTGACGATGGGTTCCATATCCTGCTTGATTTCATCGAGCTTCCAGCCAATACCCTCGGCTATCATGCCCATGCTCTCGGGGAAGCCGACATGGCCGGAGAGATGCTCGCCCTTGCCCTGCTTACGATCGTAAAACTCTTGTTTTGTTATGCCGATGCCTTGCTCTGCCATAACGGTCGGGCCGAAGGGGGAAAGGCTGTTGACACGGCGTGAAACGATAGACTCGACCTCTTCCATGCAACCTGTCCAAATAAGCACGAGCAAATCCATAATATGTCCGGGGTTTATGCCGGTGCCCAGCACCGAAACGCCGTTTGCCTTTGCAATTTTGTCAATTTCATCGGCAAGCTCAGGATTTTGAGCCTTGGGATAAGACATCTCCTCTGCGCAGGTGACGCAGTTAATGCCCTGCTCAAGGATGTGTTTCATCTTGGGGAAGGCGTTTTTTGTAAAACTGTCTGTGCAAAGCAAAACTACATCGGCAGCGCCCGGTTTAATAATGTCTTCACCGCCGAGAAGTACGTCAGGTCTGTCACCCTTTTCGGTTTTTATGTAGTTATACATGCTTGTACCGATTTTGCTTTCACGTCCGACAACACCGACGATGTCAACACCTTTTTTCTTCAGTAGCATGTCAGCCATGCCGCCGCCCATTGCACCAAGACCCCAAATGATTACTTTTACGTTTTCCATAATAAATTACACCTTTCTTTTTTTGAGGGAGATAGCCCTCATATTTTATTTGAGTGGAGGACAAATTGTCCGTGTTGGCAATTTTATTGCATTTTCGCTCAAACACAACAAAAAAAGCCGCCGTTTGGCGACTTTGCTGCATTTGGGCGCAATACACCCGCACAACACAAAATCGCCTGAAAATTAAATGCGTTTTTGTAGGTTGTACAGATTAAAGAGCCCTCCAACTCTGTTTCTTAATTAAAATTATACAGGCAATTTAGAGGGCTGTCAAGGGGAAAAGGGAAAATTACGGCAATCTAATTAAAATAAATCACACAAAAATTATACACATTTTTAAACCGTGCGCTCAGTTGCCATAACGGTGTTTTCCATCAGCTTCACAATGGTCATCGGCCCGCAACCGCCCGGAACAGGGGTAATGTAGGAGGCAACTTCACGCACGGCGTCAAAATCAACATCGCCGCATAGAGTTTTGCCCATCCTGTTCACGCCGACATCTATAACCACAGTGCCCGGGCTGACCATATCGGCGGTAACAAGGCTCGGTTTTCCCACTGCGACCACCAAAATATCGGCTGAACGGGTAATTTCAGCAAGGTTTTCGGTGCGACTGTGGGCTATGGTAACGGTGGCGTGCCTATGGAGCAAAAGCATGGCGACCGGTTTGCCGACTATATTACTGCGTCCGACAACGACGCAATGTTTGCCGGCAGGGTCAATGCCATATTCATCGAGCAGGGAAATAACACCCGACGGGGTGCAAGGCGCAAAATCAATGTCGCCGGTCATAATCTTGCCGACATTTATCGGGTGGAAAGCGTCCACATCTTTGCTCGGAGAGATGGCGTTTATCACCTTGTGCTCGTCAATATGCTTTGGCAGGGGTAGCTGACAAAGTATTCCGTGGATATGGTTTGCATTGTTAAGACGGAAAATAAGTTGCAACAAATTCCGCTCACAGGTGCTTTCGGGCAGTTCATATTTTTCGCTGTACAGGCCGTATTTTGCACAGGCCTTTTCCTTGAGCCCGACATAAACCTGCGAGGCGGGGTCGCTTCCGACTATTATAACGGCAAGCCCGGGTACTACATTATGCTCTTTCAGTGCCGCAACACGCTGTATTATTCGCTCACCTATTGCAGAGGCGACCTTTTTTCCTTCAATCAATATTGCGCTCATCGTTTAGCTCCTTTTCAGTGTTTTGTTGCTCTGGCAGCTTCTGTTTGGACAGTTCAATCTCTGCGCCCTTTTCGGCTTTTGCGGGGGAAACTACAAAGGGTTTTGGGTATTTTTTTGTGGCATAAAAATATATCAATGCCGCCGCCGCAAGCAGGAAGGTGACTGCGGCAAACAATTGTGACATGCGTATTCCGGTCTCGCCAATGTACAGGCTGTCGGTGCGCAACCCCTCAATAAAGGCTCTGCCTAAACCGTACCATGCGACATAAAGCAAGGTAATCTCACCTCTGAATTTGCGTCTTTTTGAGTAAAAATGTAGGATTATAAAGCCAACAAAGTTCCAAATAGACTCATAAAGAAAGGTGGGATGCACCGCCGCCGCATTGTTTATAACCATGCCCCAAGGCAAATCGGTTGTACCGCCAAAGGCCTCGGCATTGATGAAATTGGCCCAGCGACCGATAAATTGGCCAATCAGCATACCGAGCATACCGACATCTAATATCGAAAGCAGATCGGCCTTTTTGATTTTGCAAAAGACAAAAGCGACGATAAAGGCGGTTATAATAGCCCCGTAGATTGCCAATCCGCCGTTCCAAATGGCAAAAATATCGGATAAATTGTCCTTATACCTGTCCCATTCAAAGGCGACATAGTAGGCACGTGCGCCGATTATGCTGAGCGGAAGGGCGAAAATGAGCAGATCAATAAGTTGGTCAGAGTTTGAGTTGAACTGGGTTGCACGGCGTGTGAAATACAGTGCGGCAATAATAAAGCCGACGGCGATTATTATGCCGTACCACATTATTTCACGGCCGAAGACGGTGAAGGCGACACGGTTGATTTCGAACACGGTATCGCCGATTATCGGCATATTTGGAAAAGAAATACTGTTTGTCATGTGTTGTTCTCCGTTTTTAGTAGTATGGGCGAGGTTAGCCGGTATTATGTTTGACGGAACGGTCAAGA
>CAYJAS010000063.1:0-9926 GCA_964367895.1 uncultured Oscillospiraceae bacterium
TGGTGCCGCTGGTCGGACTCGAACCGACATGATTTTCATCGCTTGATTTTGAGTCAAGTGCGTATGCCAATTTCGCCACAGCGGCCTATGCTGTATAAGCGACATAAAATATTATATACCACACAAAAGCAAAAATCAAGACTTTTTTACAAGGTATTATAACCCTGCTTCAATATATTTTCCGACCTCGTCCGAAATAACCTGTGCCGCCTGCGATGCAAGAGCCTCTACCAGTGCTTTGTCTTTGCCCTCTGCCATCACACGAACCTTGGGTTCTGTGCCCGATGGGCGTATTATTATCCGCCCGTCACTGCCAAAAGCTTGCCTAATTGTGTCAAGCACCTCCAAAACCGCAGGGCTCTGAGCGATTTTGTCTTTCAAATTGTTGGGCACCGACACATTCAGTGCAATTTGCGGATAAAGCACAACTTCGGTGCAAAGTTCGCTCGCCCTGCACTCCCTTTCGAGCATGGCGCACAGCATGTGCACAGCGGTCAACTGCCCATCACCGGTAGTGCAATGGTCGAGCAATATAATATGCCCGCTTTGCTCACCGCCAAGATTGCAGCGATTGAGGAGCATCTGTTCAAGTACATATCGGTCACCGACATCTGCCGAAATAAACTGCGCTCCCAGCGTATTTATGTAGGCTGAAATGCCCATATTTGTCAATACGGTTCCGACAACACCGCCTCTAAGTGTGCCCAATCTCAGCATATCGGCGGTCAGCACGGTCAATATTGCATCGCCATCTATCAAATTGCCCTGCTCGTCGCACATCAAGCAACGGTCACCGTCACCGTCAAAGGCGATGCCAACATCATAACCGCCCTGCACCGTGCGCCTGCACAAATCATCCATATGAGTGCTACCGCATTTGTCGTTGATATTTATACCATCCGGCGAGTGATAGATAAAATCGGCCTGTGCCGACAATGCAGGAAAAATCGCTTTTGCCGTTTCGGAGGTGGCGCCGTTTGCGCAATCGACCAATATTCGCAAGCCCTCGAGCGAGCGTGGGGCGCTCGACACCACAAAATCGCAATACTTGCTTGCAATATCTCTGCTGTGTTTCACTGTCCCCATGCTCTCCGGTGCAACATAAATATCACCGGGTAGCTCATCTATAATTCGCTCTACCGCAGCCTGCCTATCATCAAGCAATTTGCGACCGTCATGCCCAAAAATCTTAATTCCATTGTCATAAAACGGGTTGTGTGACGCCGAAATTACAATTCCTCCGTCTATGTCATCGCTTTTTGCACACATCATGGCGACGGCCGGAGTCGGCAAAAGTCCGCCCAGTATAACATCACATCCGCCTGCGCAAAGTCCTGCGGCTATTGCATTTTCAAGCATGTACCCCGAAAGCCTTGTGTCACGCCCAATAAGCACCTTTGGCTTGCGCACAAGCTCACTTCCCAGTACATAAGAAAGGGCAAGCCCAACATGAAAGGCAAGAGTGCCGTCCAGCTCAGGACTGTTTGCCAGCCCTCTAATTCCATCGGTTCCAAAATATTTTCCCATTTTTGATACTCCTAAAAGCTAATTTGCCCCTGAAAAGGGATGCCAAGATGCCTGTAAGCACGCTCGGTGGCGCACCTACCCCTTGGTGTTCGGTTTAAAAATCCGATTTGCATGAGATACGGCTCGACAACATCTTCAATAGTGATGCTCTCCTCACCAATAGTTGCAGCAAGGGTTTCAAGTCCCACCGGGCCACCACCGAAGTTTGTAATTATGCTGTTTAGCATGCGTCTGTCGGTCAGATCAAGCCCCAATTCGTCTATTTCGAGTGCAATCATAGCCGTATCGGCAATAGCCTTGTCAATGACGCCGCTACCCTTTACCTGCGCAAAATCACGCACCCGTTTTAAAATGCGGTTGGCAATTCTCGGCGTCCCTCGTGAACGGCGAGCCATCTCGGACGCCCCCGAACGCTCACACGGTATACCCAAAATTTCCGACGATCGTAAAATTATACGCTCCAGCTCCTCGTGCGAGTACATTTCAAGACGAAATTGCACACCAAACCTATCACGAAGGGGCGAGGAAAGCTGACCTGCACGGGTTGTCGCACCAATCAAGGTAAAGCTCGGCAAATCAAGCCTAATTGAACGTGCCGCCGGCCCCTTTCCGATGATTATATCTATGGCATAATCCTCCATAGCCGGATACAGCACTTCCTCAACACTGCGGTTTAGGCGATGTATCTCGTCGATAAACAGCACATCGCCTTGGTCAAGGCTGGTCAGCAGCGCCGCAAGGTCGCCTGCCTTTTCAATTGCAGGGCCGCTGGTTATGCGTATATTTACACCCATCTCATTTGCAATTACGCCGGCCAGCGTGGTTTTTCCAAGCCCCGGGGGGCCGTAAAGCAAAACATGATCAAGCGGTTCGGCGCGTTTTTTTGCCGCCTCTATAAATATTGACAGATTTTCCTTTGCCTTTTCCTGCCCCAAATACTCACGCAGAAAGCGAGGGCGAAGGCTTATTTCGCTCTCGTCCTCTATTGTCAGCGAGGAGCTTACAATTCGCTCCTCCATCTCATGGCCAAATTCAATCGCCATAACGGCCTCCGTTTCGGTAAAATAAAAAAAATCAGCGGGTCTGTAAGCCGGGTTCTGTTAAAAGCAGCCATCTATCTGGGTCACATGTCACCATGCGCCTCAAGCCACCCTTCCGGAGATTGGCCGGGCAAGCCGTAGCCCCCGAGTCGGTGTTGCTTCGGATAGAGTTTACAGGACGCCCCAGTTACCTGAAACGCCGGTGAGCTCTTACCTCACCTTTCCACCCTTACCGGAAAAATCCGGCGGTATATCTCTGTTGCACTTGTCCGGGGATCACTCCCGGCTGACGTTATCAGCTATCCTGCCCTGCGAAGCCCGGACTTTCCTCCCACACAGGACACAAATGCCCTGCATGAGCGACTGCTCGACCCGCTGACAATCTATTCTATCATACCGATTTGCTTTTAGCAATATTGCACTTGAAAATCCTCCTTTTTTTTGCTATAATGAATACAATAAAAAAACATCGAAGCCCTTTCGAGTGACAAAACAGCTTGTTTTGTCACCTTTTGATGGGTAAACGGAGAGTGAAATGAAAACCAAAAATTGGATAGTAACCGAGGATGACCGTCAAGCGGCAAGACAGCTGGCGGAAACCCTGGGTATAACCGAGTTGACCGCTCGTGTTCTGATGGCGCGCGGAATTTCGGAACAAATACAAGCGCAAGCGTTTTTCGACAAGAGTCACAATGTGCTCAGAGATCCATTTTTACTGCCCGATATGGATAAGGCAGTTGATATTATTGAAAGAGCTATAAAGCGCTCAGCTAAAATCGCCATTTTCGGCGACTATGATGTAGACGGTATAACGGCGACATGCATTTTGATGAGGTATCTCAAAGGCCGCAATGTTGACTGCGTTTACCATATCCCCGACAGACTTGACGAGGGATACGGGCTCAACAAGGCGGCTGTTTCCATGCTTAAAGAGCAAGGTGTACAGCTAATGATAACTGTCGACAGTGGCATCACCGCTATCGAAGAGATTGCCCACGCTCGTGCACTTGGTATAGAGGTCATAGTGACCGATCATCATGAATGCAAAGAGCAACTTCCCGATGCTCATGCCATTGTCAATCCCCGTCGTGAGGATAACACCTATCCCTTTAGGGACTTTGCCGGAGTCGGTGTCGCCTTTAAACTCGTGTGTGCTCTTGAGAAAGATGCCTCAATTGAGCATATGCTCGACAGGTTTTCCGACATCGCCGCCCTCGGCACGGTTGCCGACATGATGCCCATTGTCGACGAAAACAGGTCGATAGTGAATTATGGACTGCTAAAGCTTCAAACCTCAAAAAATCCGGGGCTTAACGCCCTGATAAATAAACTGGGCTTTGACCGTAAAAGCATAAGCACCAGCACAATCAGCTTTGCCATGGCGCCGAGGATTAATGCCGCAGGCAGACTCGGTGCGGCCGATTTGGCGGCACAGCTTTTCTTGACCGACGATGCCGACAAAGCGGCTCAGCTTGCCGACAATCTATGCGAGCTAAACAGACAGCGTCAAGAGCAGGAACGCAGTATTTTCGAGCAGGTTGATGATATGATAAAATCCGACCCCGAAGTGCTAAACTGCAAACTTCTGACTTTATGGGGTGAGGGTTGGCACAACGGTGTGCTCGGCATTGTGGCCTCACGCATTTCTGAAAAATACGGTGTCCCCTGTGTGCTGATATCGCTGACCGGTGATCAAGGCAAAGGCTCGGGACGTTCAATAAAGGGATTCAACCTTTATGCCGCACTTCAAAGCTGTACCGACCTTTTTGACAAGCACGGTGGCCATGAGCTTGCCGTCGGCTTGACTATAAACAGACACAATATCCCCGAGCTAAAACAGCGGTTGCTCGAATATGCCGAGCAGGCAGACCTCACCCAAATCACAAAGCACGGTCTCACCATAGATTGTGTACTCAAGGCTCACGAGCTGACCAAAAGTGAAATCGGGGATTTTGACAAGCTTATGCCCTTTGGAATGGGCAATCCACAGCCCTGCTTTGCCATATATGACATGAAAATCGAAGAGATAACTCCGATAAGCTTTGACAGGCACACTCGATTTACCTTGTCCTCCGGCGGAATAAACTTCGGCGGAGTTATTTTCGGAATGGGCTCAAAAAGCTGTCCCTTTGCCCCCGGCGACAAGGTTGATGTGGCATTTGCCGCAGAAATTAACACCTTTAGAGGGGTCAGCAGTGTCCAGATGGTCATTCGTGACATAAAATGGTCGCAGAGCGAAATTGCAAGTGACGACAACTGCATCGCCGCCTACAAGCAATTTGGAAACAGTCTGCTGACCGAGCATATTGCACGGCTGATAAGCCCGACAGGGATAGAGCTTCGCGCGCTCTTTCGTTATATTCGCTCAAACGCAGAGGACGGTGTACTGCGCGGAAATGCCGCCTCAATCTATCGTAAAGTGCGTTACGAGTCACGAAGCGACTTAAACTACGGAAGCTTTTTTGTCTGTATGGACGTTTTTTCCGAGTTTGACATATTTTCTTATAATATTTCGGGGAATGATATAGAGATAAAGTTGGTGCGACAAGAGGGCAAAGCTGACATTAACGGTTCCACCATACTCAAAGCGCTTTCCGATGCATTCAAGGAGTGATCCGGTGAAAGATACAATTATTTTAGATGCCGAAAGAGCTGTTGAAAGCTATAGGCAGAAAATTAAGGCCATGGCCGCTTATCATTCTCCAAAGGACGGTGAGCGTATTTGTGATGCCTTTGAGTTTGCGGCCGATGCTCACAAAGGGCAAATACGCAAAAGCGGTGAACCCTACCTGATTCATCCGGTCGAGGTGGCATGTATCATTGACGAGCTCGGCCTCGATGTCGACTCCATCGTATCCGGACTGCTTCACGACATTATAGAGGACACCGACATAACCTATCAAGGGGTAAAAGACCGCTTTGGAGGATCTGTCGCCGCCCTTGTGGACGGTGTTACAAAGCTTGGAAGCATTGCATACAGCAGCCGTGAAGAGGAGCGCATGGAGGATTTGCGCAAAATGTTCATCGCCATGGCAAAGGACATTCGCGTTATAATTATCAAGCTTGCCGACCGACTGCACAATATGCGCACAAACCAGTATTGGCGTGAACAAAAGCGCAGTGAAAAAGCACTTGAAACCATGGAAATTTACGCTCCGCTGGCACATCGCCTCGGCATGCAAAATATCAAGTGGGAGCTTGAAGATATCTCACTGCAAATACTCGATCCGGTCGGTTACGGCGAAATTACCACCTTTCTCGATGGTAGGCAAAATGATTATTCGGTCTTTTTGGCAAGTGTCGCCGAGCGTATTGAGGAGCGTGTCGGGCAGATCGGCATAGAGTGCGATATAAAATACCGTCTAAAGCAAATTTATAGCATTTATCGCAAACTTTACGGACAAAACCTGCGCTTTGAAGAGATTTATGACATTTGCGCCATGCGTGTCATCGTCAACGATTTGACCGACTGCTACAATATTTTGGGCATAGTGCACGACCTGTACAAACCGGTTCCCGGCAGGTTTAAAGATTATATCAGCACCCCAAAGCCAAACGGATATCAAAGCCTTCATACCGTTGTTATCGGCAGTGAAGGCATACCCTTTGAGGTGCAGATTCGCACAGAAGAAATGGACAAAACAGCTGAGTACGGCATTGCCGCTCACTGGAAATACAAGGGCGGTTTGCGTGGGAGACAGCATGAACAGGCTTTTGCTTGGGTTCGTCAGCTTCTTGAAGCACAGCAGGACGCCGATGCCGAAGATTTCATCAAAAACATCAAGGTTGACATGTTTGCCGATGAGGTTTATGTCTTCACCCCCAAAGGAGATGTTATAAATCTTCCACAGGGTGCAACGCCGATAGATTTTGCCTATGCAATTCACTCGGCGGTCGGCAACCGCATGACCGGCGCAAAGGTAAACGGTAGAATTGTGAGCATAGATTATCAGCTGAAAAGCGGTGAAATCGTTGACATTATAACCTCCAAAACCTCAGGCGGTCCAAGGCGTGACTGGATTCAGATTGTATGTACAAACAGCGCAAAGAGCAAGATAAAACAGTGGTTTAAAAAAGAGCGTCGTGATGAAAATATTGAGCAGGGCAAGGCCGATTTGGATCGTGAGCTCAAAGTAGAGTTTCTTTATGATACCTTTATGCAGCCCGAGTTTCAAGAGACAATGCTCAAACGCTTTGATATACCGAATATTGAGGAGCTATACGCCAGAATTGGCTACGGCGGAATGGCAATTTCAAGGGTCATCGGCAAAATTAAAGATGAAAGCAACAGGCAAAGGGCTAAGGAAGCCCAGACCCAAAAGCTTCAAGAGGCGGTGCACAAAAAGAGCTCGGTGGCGGCTAATGGTGTCATCGTTGAAGGGCTTGACAACTGCCTGATAAAATTTGCAAAATGTTGCACGCCGATACCGGGCGACAGCATTATCGGCTTTGTCACACGTGGACATGGCGTTTCGGTGCACCGAAAAGACTGTGCAAATGTCCGCTCCTCTATGCAAAATGATCAGGACAGCGGTCGCTGGCTAAAAACCGAATGGGAGTACGGCGAACGGCATAAATACGGAACGGCGCTCAAAATTGTTTCACGCAGTAGAGTTGGCATGCTTGCCGATGTCGTTACCATATTCAGCAATATGAAAATCAATTTAAGCGAGCTCAATGTCAAAGAGGAAGACGGCATTGCCACCTTTTACCTGACCGCCGATGTGTCCGGTGGAGAGCATTTAGAGCTTTTGACGAGCAAGCTTAAAAAGAACAAAGATGTTTTAGAGGTCACTCGAAATATCGCAGGACAAAACGGTTGATTGGAGAACAAACGGCATGAGAGCGGTTATAACAAGGGTTAGCAGAGCGAGTATAACGGTAAACGGCACCCCGGGCGGAAGTATGGAACGTGGGTTTTTGGTGCTACTCGGCATCAAAGCCGGTGATACTGCCGAGCAGTGCGACTATTTGGTCAAAAAATGCGCCGAACTTCGCATTTTTGAAGATGAGGACGGCAAGATGAACAAAAGCCTTGAGGACATCGGAGCAGGTATGATGGTGGTTTCGAACTTCACTCTATATGCTCAATGTGCAAAAGGGCGCAGGCCGGATTTTCTCTCGGCCGCAAAGCCGGATGAGGCAATTCCCCTTTACGAGCGATTTTTAAGCGGCATCTCACAGCGCAATTTACCTCTGATAACCGGTGAGTTTGGCGCTGATATGCAGATAGACCATGTAAATGACGGGCCGGTGACCATTATTATGGACACCGAGCAAATGATGAAAAAGTAGTGGAGGATAAAGCTATGATAATGAGAACGGTACCGGTTGGAATGCTTCAAACAAATTGCTACATAGTGGCAGACGAAAAAAACAAGGTATGTGCCGTAATCGATCCGGGTGCATCGCCCGACAAAATTATCGAAACGGCTGAGCAAATGGGCGTTTCCATCACCCATATCTTTTTGACCCATACACATTGGGATCATATTTTGGCAGTTCCCCATGTTCAGCAAAAGACGGGCGCACAGCTTTTTGTACACAGAAATGAGGAAGATTGGCTCGACCCCGAAAGTGTCAAACATCGTTCCTATGAAAAGGCAGACTACAAAAAGCCCAATATAAACGGCTATCTTGAAGAAGGCAAAACAATTTCTGTCGGAGAACTTAATTTCAGCGTTATGCACACTCCCGGACACAGTGCCGGCAGTTGCGTACTTATTTGCGGTGACTGCATGTTCACCGGAGATACTTTGTTTTTAGAGTGTTGCGGTCGCACCGACCTGCTTGGAAGCACGCCCGAGGACATGCCCAAATCACTTGCACGCATTGCCGCAGTACAGGGCGACTACAAAGTGTACCCCGGACATGAAGAAAGCTCCACTTTGGAACACGAGCGTGCCCATAATCGATATATGATAGCGGCGGTAAGGGGATGACCTTCCGCCTTTTAGGTCACGACAAACTTACCGCCGTGCAGGAGATGCTCATCTGCCTTTTTCCCGACAGTTCGCATGTGCATAGCCAAGCCGAAGACGGCGATGACTTTTGTGAAAGCCAAGCTGAAATTAAGCAAGGACATATTTACGCACTCTCACGCATGAGCATATCGGGCATAGAGCACATTGGCGAGCATACCGAACCCATCTCAGATGATGCCGACGATCGCCAAAAGGGTGCTTCCCTTTCTTATGCTGTAAAAACGGCAATTTTTCGTGCGGCGGCACAGCATTTGACCGATCTTCCCCCTTGGGGCAGTCTGACCGGGGTCAAACCGGCAAAGCCTGTGCGTCTGTATTTGGGTGACGGCATGACAACCAAGCAAGCCGAAACTTTGCTCACCGAGCGATTTTATGTCAGCGGTCGCAGAGCAAAATTGTGCACCGCAGCCGCCAAATCGGCACTTGATTGCAAAGCTTCATTGCTTGAAAATGAAGTGCAAGTGTATATCGGCATACCCTTTTGCCCGGCAAAATGCAGTTATTGCTCCTTTGTTTCCAACGATGTTAAAGCCTTCTCACATCTTATGGAGCCTTATGTGCAGGCACTTACAGGCGAAATCAAAGCGGTCGGCAAAACTCTGTCACAGCGCAATGCCCATATAGGCAGTATTTACATAGGCGGTGGCACCCCTACCACCCTTTCGGAAGCTCAGCTCCATACCCTTTTGCAGGCGGTCGCAGATTCTTTTAGCACCGATTGTGAATACACGGTAGAGGCTGGCAGACCGGAAACCATAACCAAGCAAAAACTCAAGCTGATGGCCGACTTCGGCGTCGGCAGGCTCAGCATTAATCCGCAAACCATGCACGATGATGTGCTGAAAGCGGTGGGCAGGCTTCACAGTGCGGAGGATTTTGTATCGGCCTATAATTTGGCCCGCTCTGTCGCCGATTTTGAGATAAACACCGACCTGATTGCAGGTCTTCCCGGTGACAGCGAGCTGGGACTGTTTGACAGCGTCCGCCGAGTTGCACAGCTCAGGCCTGACAATATCACAATACATGCGCTCGCCAAAAAGCGCGGTGCACCGCTCGCTTTCGGGCAACACGGACAGCTGACCGCCGAGGCGGTAGACCGTTGCTATGACCATTTGCAAAGCTGTGGCTACAGCCCATATTATCTGTACAGACAAAAATACATAGCCGGCAATCTTGAAAATATTGGCTTTTCACTGCCCGGCAAACAATGCCGTTATAATATCGCCATGATGGAGGAGCTAAGTGATGTTATAGCGCTCGGAAGTGGCGGAGTTACAAAGTTGTGCTCGGACGGTGGACGGGTTATAAAGCGAATTGCAAACCCAAAATACCCAAAAGAATATATAGAGCGTATGGCCAACCGATAAACCGCCCC
>CAYJAS010000064.1:0-6471 GCA_964367895.1 uncultured Oscillospiraceae bacterium
CCTGCCACGCTTGCGGACATGATTTCCATGTCACTATGTTGCTCTATGCCGCAAAGATGCTCAAAGAGTGTGAGAGCGAGTTGAGCGGTCGTGTGCGATTTATGTTCCAACCCGCGGAGGAAACGGTGGCAGGCGCACGCATGATGGTCGAAAACGGAGTGCTCGAAGGTGTCGATGCAGGATTTGCAATGCATGTCGCTTCAGGCCGTGAGCAATCACAAAGTGGGCGTATACGCTACAGCCGAGGTGCAACCTACAGTGCGGTAGACCGCTTTGAAATTGTGGTCACCGGAAAAGGCGGGCACGGTGCACTTCCCCATCAAACCATCGACCCGATAGGTACAATGGCAAGAATAATACTTGCGGTACAGCAACTGCTTGCATATGAGCGTGAGTCGGACAAAATGCTTGTCATCAGCTTTGGCACCGTGCAAAGCGGAACAGCTTTCAACATAATTCCCAATACCGCTACCGCTACCGGCACCATGCGCACCTTTGATCCCGAACTGCGTGAGCGTATAAAGGCACGCTTTACCGAGGTGGTAGAGCTGACCGGCGCAAGCATGGGCGCAAAAGCCGAGCTTAACTATAATATCGCAGGCTCGTGTGGGCCGGTTATAAACGACGCCGCTTTTGCCGAAAAAATTCGCCCCTATCTGGAGCAGGTGGTCGGCTCTGAAAATGTCGAATTGCTCGATGTTCCGACCTCTTTCGGCTCGGAGGATTTCTCGTACATTTCGTCGGCCGTACCATCGGCAATTCTGTCTGTCGGAACCGGCTCGATAGACCAAGGGTATACCTACGGCATGCACCATCCGAAGGTAATGTTTGATGAAGATGTCCTGCCGACAGGCGCACAACTTCACGCAACTGTTGCCATGAACTGGCTGGAGAGCAAAAAAGTATGAGTGAACGCAAGACTATAGGAATTCTCGGTGGCATGGGCACGCTGGCAACGGCAGATTTGCTCAAAAAAATTGCAATATTGACCGATGCCGCCTGCGATGCTGAGCACATTCGTGTTTATATTGACAACAATACACAGATTCCCGACCGTACGACCGCTATGTTAAAGGGTGGGGCAGACCCGGTGCCACAAATGCTCGACAGTGTTACAAAACTAAAGCATTGCGGTGCAGACTGCATTATTATGCCGTGCAACACCGCACACTATTTTCTGCCAAGACTGACAGAGCACAGCGACATGCACTTTATCAGCATGATAGAGCGCACCGCACAGCACTGCAAGGAGTATTTTGCAGGCAAAACGGCGGCACTGCTTGCCACCACCGGCACAATTGAAACCGGAGTGTACAGCCAAGCTTTGGAAGCGCAAAATGTGCCATATATCTTGCCTGATGACCGACAAAAAGCTGTGCTGATGGAGGTTATTTACGACATAAAGGGAAGCGGAAACATAGAAAAGCACAGACAAGCGATGGAGCAGCTGATAAGCGAGATGAAGAAGTCGGGCGCAGATTATTTTATTTTGGGCTGTACCGAACTGCCCATAGCGGCGAGCGAGCTTTCGCTCAAGGCCGATTTTTGCGACCCGACCGAGTGCTTGGCGGTGGCGGCATTAACCTACTGTGAGTATCCACTTAAAAAATAGAATTATCTAAAACTGAGGAGGAAGAAAATTATGCAGTACAACAAAAAAACAGTTCGTGATATTGAGGTGAGCGGAAAGCGCATACTCATGCGTTGCGATTTCAATGTCCCCGTGGACGGTGACCAAATCACCGATGACAACCGCATAACGGCCGCATTGCCGACGATTAATTACCTGCTCGAGCAGGGCGCATCGCTGGTAATGTGCTCACATTTCGGCCGTCCCAAGGGACAGCATGATCCCAAATATTCACTCGCCCCGGTCGCAAAGAGATTGAGCGAACTTTTGGGCAGTGAAGTAAAACTGTGCCCTGAGGTGGTCGGCGACACCGCTACAGCGATGGCGCAGGCACTCAAACCCGGGCAGGCAATGCTTCTTGAAAACACACGTTTTCACGATGAAGAAACGGCAAATGACCCCGATTTTTCAAAGAAACTGGCCTCTTTAGGCGATATTTTCGTCAACGACGCTTTCGGAACGGCTCACAGGGCGCACGCTTCAACCGTCGGAGTGGCCGATTATCTGCCTGCAGTTTGCGGATTTTTGATCGGAAAAGAGCTTGACATAATCGGCGGTGCACTGCAAAACCCCAAACGCCCCTTTGTGGCTATTTTGGGCGGACTGAAAATCAGCGACAAAATCGGTGTGCTTGACAGCCTTCTTGAAAAGGCAGACAGGATAATCATCGGTGGCGGTATGGCCTATACCTTCCTCAAAGCGCTTGGCAATTCGGTCGGCGATTCGATAGTCGATGACAGCAGAATTGACTATGCAAAATCGGTGATGAGCAAGGCGGAAAAGGCAGGGGTAAAACTGCTTTTGCCGATCGACAATACGGTGGGAGATGCCTTTAGCGCGACCTGCAATAAGATGGTGGTAAGCTCCGATAAAATCCCCGATGGCTGGAGCGGATATGACATCGGACCGGAAACTGCGGCGCTGTATGCACAAGCGGTCAAAGATGCGGGAACGGTTATTTGGAACGGCCCGATGGGCGTGTTCGAGCTTGAGCCGTTTGCACAGGGCACCAATACGCTGGCGCGCGCGGTCGCACAGTGCGAGGGTATTACAATAATCGGTGGCGGTGACAGTGCGGCGGCCGTCGAACAGCTTGGTTTGGCAGACAGTATCACACATGTTTCGACAGGTGGCGGAGCAAGCCTAAAAATGCTGGAGGGCAAGGTGCTTCCCGGCATCGCCTGCCTGCTCGATAAATAGGTAGATTTGCCTGCGACGGTAGGGGATTATATCCCCTACCGTAAATAACGCAAGCACGATATCTATCACACCCAATTTATAAAAAATGGAGATAAAGACAATGACAAACGAGCAAAAGCGCGAGCGATTTATAGAGCTTGCGGTACAGCATTTCGGGCAAGGTCTAAACTGTGCCGAATGTGTGTTCAGAGCCTATCTTGATATGGAAGACACCGAGCTTCCGAGCGAGCTGGTCGCGATTTCCAGTGGCTTTGGCGGAGGAATGGGTCGCACCCTTGCAAACACCTGCGGTGCCCTTGCCGGCGGTGCCATGGCACTCGGTGCGGCAAAAGGCCGCAAAAATCCCTTTGAGATGGAGGATGCCAAAGCACGCAGTGCTCAGCTTGGCGAGAGCATTTACCCGATGTTTGCCGAACTTTCAAATGAGTTTTCCGCTGTGTATGGGACGACAATTTGCGGACAAATGGTCAAAGATTTTGAAGATTTCGGCGGGATTGAGCGCAAGAGATTTTGCAAGCAAGCGGTCATAACAGCGGCGACGGCGGCGGCAAAGCGCATTTACGACTGAGGCGCTTATGAAATCCATTTATTTTGAAAAAAATATACCGAAAATACTCGCTACAAAAGCGGCGGCAAAGCTATGTAAGCCGCTGCTTTTCAGCGGTTTAAACGCCGTCAAATATGACCGAAATCTGAAAGATTGTCCGCTACCTGAGGACGATTGGGTAGCCGTTTCAAATACCCAAACAGGCATCTGTGGCACAGATTTATCCTTCTTTTTGAGCACGACAGGCACTTCGATAGCCCTTGAGCCCATGCCGACCAGCAAACGCACCTATCTCGGCCATGAAACGGTGGGAACGGTCAGTGAGGCGGGCGCACGCTCGGGATACTCGGTCGGACAGCGTGTCACGCTGGTGAGGTACATGGCTTCCTGCTCGGACAAATGCATAAAACCGCCTTGTCCTGCCTGTGCGAAAGGGGAGTATTGCCTGTGCGAAAATTACGGGAAACCGGGCAAATATGACCACCTTGACATCGGCGCAGGCTTTGGCGACAGATATATCGCCCCTGCATCACGTATAATGGCGGTCGACGATAGGCTTAGCGACGATGATGCGGTAATGCTTGAGCCGGCAGCGGTTGCACTTCACTCGATAATGCGCCGTATTCCACAGTCCGGAGAGCGTGTTCTCGTGCTTGGGGCAGGGGTGATAGGGCTTGCCATAATCGGCCTGCTGAAAATCCTTGCGCCCGATTGTGAGGTGCATGCCATGGTGCGGAGCGAGTACAAGAGAGCTTTGGCAAAAAAACTTGGGGTGCAGGGCATAATAAGCGGTGAGCCGTACAGCGCCATCGCCGATTTGACAGGCGCCCAGCTTTTCAGTGGTATGATGGGCAACAAAATGATGATAGGCGGCTTTGACTGCATTTATGATTGTGTCGGCACTCCGTCTTCGATGCATGACAGTTTGCGCTGGTTAAAGGCGAGGGGTGTACTTGTCAAGGTCGGACATCATATGAGCCCGACAAAGTTTGACGAAACTCCACTTTGGTGGCAGGAGCTTACGGTAATCGGTGTCGATTCCCACGGTATGGAGCAGTATGAAGGGCAAAATATATCGAGCTTTGAGCTTGCACAACGGTTTATAGCCGAGGGTAAGTTTAAAACCGAAGGTTTTATAACCCATCGCTTTGCGCTTGACGATTATAAAAGCGCCTTTAAGCTGATGGTAAATCATCCGCCCGATCTGATAAAGGCGGTATTGACTTGTAAGTAAGGGCGACTGTTGGTCGTCCGATATCCCCCGTGCGGAGGTGTTTTTTCAATAATTTACCTGTTCAAACCCAAGTTGTAACCGTTTAGTAATTGAAATACCGTCTTTTTTAGTGTATAATGTCAGCATTGTTTCAATTTGGAGGTTTTTTCTTTTGGAAGATAAAAAGGCAAACGATAATATTAAAAACATACAAGAGCAGGCTCTCGGCACCCCGGAAAAAGAGCCGGCAATCGGTGGGGCACGGCTTGAAAAGGGCGGCAAACGCTCAAAGACGGTCAAGATTGTCTCGCTGGTGCTTTTGGCGCTTGTGCTTTCTGTTGTGGGCAGTAGCCTGTGGTTTTTGTACGGCTATTCCGCCGCATACCCCGGCGTCAGCGTTGCCGGACAGCATGTCAGCGGCATGTCACGGCAGGAGGTTGCGCAGACGGTTGCACAGCTTTATCCGCAGGGCTTGGTGGACACACAGCTTACCGTTATCATAGACGACCAAAACTTCGTCCTCTCGGCGGAGGATGGTGGCGTGCTCTATGATTACGATGCCACGGTGACCGCCGTAATGCAATATGGCAGGCAAGGAAATATTTTTTACCGCATCGGTGCGGTATGGCAAGGTCTTTTTGACGGCTTTAGTGTAAGCCCTGTCATGACGGTTGATGATGTGGCACTCATGGAGTGGGCGGTTTCAACGGCAGATGAGTTCAACACCGACATTGTGCACGGCGCATACACCTTTGAAGATGATGTGCTGACCATAGACAAAGGGCAGGCAGGCCTGTTTATAGACAAGGGCAAGCTGTATAATTTTGCTTACAACAAACTGGCGCAGGGTGACTACACCGCCGAAAGTTTTGATTATGAATATCATGAGCCCGACACGCTTGACCTTGCGCTTATAAAGGCAGAGGTTGAGCAGGAGGTTAAAGAGCCTTATCTCGACACTGTTACCGACCCGACCGGCAACACAATAGTGTACGGCAATTCGGGGGTTGAGATGGATCTGCTGGCCGCCCAACAGGCGCTTGACCAGAGCGAGCAACGCTATGTTGCAATCCCGCTTGATATCGTCAAGCCGTCAGTGGACAATGAACAGTTTGAGCAGTCACTTTTCCGTGATGTACTGGGCGAATACACCACCAGTTTTAACCCGAACACCATAGGCAGAACCATCAATGTTCGCCTTGCTTCAGATTTTATTGATGGGTTTATACTAAACCCGGGCGAGACCTTTTCTTACAACGAAGTTGTCGGCAAGCGCACTTATGAGCGTGGCTTTAGAGATGCTATTGTCTACACTGCAGTAGCCGCAGAGCCCGGGCTGGGCGGAGGAATCTGTCAGGTCAGCTCGACTATGTACGCCGCAACTTTGCGTGCCGACCTCGAGATAGTTGAGCGTTATGCGCACAGCCGAACGGTTGCTTATGTTCCGCTGGGTGAGGATGCCTCGGTGGTTTGGGGAGCAAAGGATTATCAGTTTAAAAACAATACAAATATGCCGATAAAAATCGAGGTTTTGGACGAGGAATCCACCTTGACGGTGCGTCTGCACGGCACACAGACTGTGGAAAACAAAACGGTCGAAATTGAAACCACAAGACTTTCTTACAGTCCGGCACAGGTGGTTTATGAGCATGACCCGTCTTTACCGCTCAACACAGAAAAGGTAAAAAGTAGCGGGTATGACGGTTATTCTACCGAGAGTTACCGTGTCGTATACATCGATGGTGAGCTGATCTCACGAACATTTGAAAACAACAGCAGATATTACAAGTACAATGAGGTTGTCATACACAATTACGAGATAGACCCCAACGCCCCGACCGGCGGCGATCTGACCGATCCGACAACTCCGACCGAGCCGGT
>CAYJAS010000064.1:6571-9856 GCA_964367895.1 uncultured Oscillospiraceae bacterium
TTTTATGAAATTTAATTATGAAACAGTTTTTTGTGCTGATACACCGGCTCGGTGGTCAGATTTATTCCCAATTTGCGGTAAATATCGTTGTCGACCTGCGATACGATTACCGAGGAATGAGCCTCGCATCCGCTAAGCAGAGGCAGTGCATCAAAGGCAAGTTTTGCGTCACCGCCCGACGCCGCTGCCATCGACAGAGCTATCAAAATCTCATCGCTGTGAAGGCGTGGGTTTACATTGCCCAAAAGTGAGGTTTTAAGAAGTTGTATCGGAAGCATAATATCGCCGGCAATTAGGTCAACATCGGGGTCTATACCCGCTACAGACTTAACAGCGTTGAGCAGTGCCGCCGCCGCAGGGCCGAGCAGGTCGCTGGTCTTTCCGCAAACGATTTTGCCATCGGGAAGCTCAATGCACAGCGCAGGAAGTCCTGTATCGGCCGCCTTTTTAGAAGTGGCGGCAATGACCTGTCGGTCATCGGGCGTTATTCCGGCTTGATTCATAAGGTGCTCAATTTTGCTGACAGCCTCCTCTGACGAGCCGCCCTTTGCAAAATCGCACATGGTGTGGTAATAACGGCGAATAATCTCCATGCACGAGGCATGACGGCAGGCCTTGTCATCGGCAATGGCATAACCTGCCATATTTACACCCATATCAGTGGGTGAATGATATGTACCCTCACTGCCGACACGCTTGAGTATGGTGTTAAGCAAGGGGAAAACCTCGATATCACGGTTGTAATTAACGGTAGAAATACCGTACTTGTCAAGGTGATAGTGGTCAATCATATTGACATCGTTGAGGTCAAGGGTGGCCGCTTCATATGCTATATTGACCGGATGGTTGAGCGGAAGATTCCAAATGGGGAAGGTTTCAAACTTGGCATAGCCCGCCTTTGTTCCGCGCAGATTTTCATGATAAAGCTGAGATAGACATACCGCCATCTTTCCGCTACCCGGGCCGGGAGCGGTCACGACGACCAGTGGATGTGTCGTCTTGACATATTGATTTTTGCCAAAACCGTCATCGCTTGCTATCTTTGCCGTGTTGAAGGGATACCCTTCAATCGGATAATGCAGATAAACAGGTACGCCGAGCTTTTCAAGGTGGGCACGGAAATTGTCAGCGGCAATTTCGCCCTCATATCTTGTGATGACAACACTGCCAACAAAAAGTCCACGCCCTCTGAAAGCGTCTATAAGGCGAAGTACATCGTCGCTGTACTTTATGCCAAGATCGCCGCGAACCTTGCTCTTTACAATGTCAGAGGCATTAATAACGATAACCACCTCAACCTTTTCGGCGAGTTCCTTGAGCATGCGCACCTTGATATCGGGCTCAAATCCCGGAAGCACCCTGCTGGCGTGGTTGTCGTCAAACAGTTTACCGCCAAACTCAAGATAAAGTTTTCCCCCAAGCTGTGAAATGCGCTTTGCAATCTCTGAAGATTGCCGTTCGATGTAGTGTTTGCTGTCAAATCCGCTTTTTTTCATAATACCCCTCCCATTCGTGTCAAAACTATCAAAAAATTATAAAAAGATTGAATTATTTGGCAAAAAGGTTTAAAATAAATATAGCGCCTAAAGCATCAAAGCTTGAGCGCCACAAAATAAAACAATGCAAATATTATAACACAATTTAGCGACAAAGTCGCAGGTGGCGAAGCCACTGACAAGCGAAGCTTGCAAATTGATGTTTCAATGTTCCCGTCATGGTCAAAATCTCTGATTTTGTGAACCATGGGGAATATTATAACATAATCGAAATAAAAATACAAGGAGAAAAAACATGAATTTTGAAGTTTTTACCCGATTTTCCTACGGAATGTATATCGTATCGGTTTACGATAGTGAAAACAAGCGCTTTACCGGATGTCTTGCAAACAGCATAATGCAGGTGACGGCACAGCCGCCGATTGCGATGGCGGTAAGCTTAAATCACAACAATCACACTTTGAAATGTATTGAAAGAGAGGGTGCTTTTTCCATCTCGATTTTGCCCGAGACCGCTGACCCGCTGATGATAGGCCGTTTCGGCTTTAGATGCGGTGCCGATTTTGCAAAATATGAGGAGGTGGCGCACACGGTAATCGGTGGTGTTGCCGTGCCCGATGCCGCCTGCGGATACTTGATTTGCAAGCTTGACGGGAAAATGCAAACCGAGACCCACGATGTACTGCTCGGCCGTGTAAGTGAGGGCGAGGCGAGAGAGGGTAAACCCATGACTTATGCATATTACCACGAGGTTATCAAAGGAAAAACGGCAAAAAATGCGCCGACCTATATCCCACCGCAAAAATAAAAGCCAAGAGAGGTAAGCATATGGACGTGCGCATCGGTGATGTTTTAACAATGAAAAAACCGCACCCCTGTGGAGAGCGGCGCTTTGCCGTACTGCGTGTGGGCATGGATTTCAAACTGCAATGTGTCGGGTGCGGTAGGGAGTTTTTTGTAATGCGCCAAAAGGCGGAAAAATCCATAAAAAGTATCGAAAGGGAGGACAAATAGCCATGATTGTAGGCGAAAAGCGTATGCATATTGCACTTGACAGCAGTCAGGTGGGACGATATGTGATAGTTCCCGGCGATCCCGGTAGAAGTGAAAAAATCTCAAAATATCTGGATAACCCTGTGTTTTTGGCTCAAAACAGGGAGTACACAAGCTATTCCGGTGAGCTTTTGGGGCAAAAAGTGACAGTTTGCTCAACCGGCATCGGCGGCCCATCGACCGCTATAGCCATAGAGGAGCTTTGCGCCTGCGGTGCCGATACTTTTATTAGAATCGGAACTTGCGGAGGAATTGACACTTCGGTTATCGGTGGCGATGTTGTCGTCGCAACAGGTGCGGTTAGGCAGGACGGTACGACAAGAGAATATGTCCCGATTGAGTTTCCGGCAGTGGCAAACTTAGATGTTTCCTGTGCTCTGCGAGATGGGGCGCTGTCCCTCGGGCTCAATTGCCATACCGGAATAGTGCAGTCAAAGGACTCATTTTACGGCCAACATTCGCCACACACCATGCCGGCACAGGCGATGCTTGACTACAAATGGCAGGCTTGGAAGCGTGCCGGTGTGCTGGCCAGCGAGATGGAAAGCGGAACGCTGTTTGTGCTGTCGTCGGTGAGGCGGTTGCGTGCCGGGGCAATATTTCACGTTATTTGGAATCAGGAGCGTGAGGCGGAAGGCATGTCAAATCCCCAGTCGCACGACACCGAAAAGGCGATCGAGGCGGCCATTTGCGGGCTGAAACTGCTAATTGAGCGTGATTTAGCGGCACAAAAGTA
>CAYJAS010000065.1:0-9800 GCA_964367895.1 uncultured Oscillospiraceae bacterium
GATAAAGTTTACTGCGTCGTATTGTGCAAATACGACGCATATTTTTTTGGCATTAAGTAAATTGGGCACGGGCAAAAATCCCAAAACTTAGGTATTGGAGGATAAAACATGTCAAACACACAATCTGCAAGCACAAAAACAAACATGATAGTCGAAGGAGCACTATCAGTAGCACTCGCCTGGGCGCTCAGCTATCTCAAAATCGATCTTTGGTTCCAAGGTGGCTCGGTCGATCTCGTAATGGTTCCCATTATTATTTTCGCTATGCGCAGAGGCCTGCCTTATGGGTTAGGTGCCGGTTTGGTATTTGGTACCATTAAGTATTTTCTCGCAGGAGGCTTTGCCGTTTCGTGGCAGTCCATGCTTCTCGACTACACAGTCGCTTATATGTTCGTCGGGTTTTCCGGCATCTTCAAAGGTGCAAAAAATGTTACTCTTGCCGCTGTTTGGGCGTCAATTGTTGCAGGTCTTGCAAGATTTGCCGTGCACTATGCAAGCGGTGTGACCATCTACGCTATTTATACCGAAGATACCTTCCTCGGCCTTTCAACCGGTGGTAGTGCGTGGTTTTACTCTCTGCTTTACAACGGATCGTACATGCTGCCAAACACCATTGCAGCGGTTGTCGTTATTGCTGCACTCAGCAAGGTTAAGCCGATTGAAAACTTTATCCGTGGCGGAAAGATTTATTGAGTTACACACTCTCAAATTAATAAAATCACCTCTCTTTCAATATAATTGACAGAGGGGTGATTTTTTGAGTAATATTGTACGCATTTGTGACATGGGATATCGTGAGGTTATCGACCTGCACAGCGGCGCCCGCCTTGGATTTGTGCGTGATGCAGAAATTGACCTGGAGCACGGAAAGGTTCTTGCCCTTATCGTACCCGGCAAGCTTCGTTTTTTCGGCTTGCTCGGGCGTGAGGCTGAGGTTAAAATTCCATGGAGCAATATAGAGAAAATCGGCGAAGATTTGATTTTTGTAAAGAATGTCGGTCGCTTACGCTGAAAACTATTCTTATACCGCTTTCCCGGTGCATATATATCTTCTATTAAAATATAGGAGGAAAGAAATATGCCGCAAATGACCGCTCTACCCGAGGGGGTTTTGACGGGAAGTGAGCAAAATAATGCATATACCGAAAGTAAAATAGCCCTTGAGCAAGCATGGCTTGAAGGCAAAATTATTGAAGGGCGTGCCAGAGTTTGCACCAAGGAGCACGATTTGATAGTAGACATCGGTCCCGATATTGTCGGGATTATTCCGCATGATGAGGTTTGCATCGGCCTAAAAAATGGCGCTGTGCGTGAAATTGCGGTGCTCTCTCGTGTCGGCAAGCCTGTGTGCTTTAAAATCATCGGTTTCAGTGAGCATCACTACATTTTATCACGCAGAGCCGCACAGCAACAGGCGCTTGATGAGCTGATGTGCACCACACGCCCCGGTGATGTACTGACCGCACGGACGACTCATTTAGAGCCCTTCGGTGCATTTGTTGACATTGGCTGTGGCAATGTTTCACTTATCGGAATTGAAAACATATCGGTTTCACGAATCGGGCATCCGCAAGAGCGCTTTTCACTCAGGCAGGACATTTTTGCCGTTGTGAGTGGAGTTGACCGCACTTTGTCGAGAATAAATCTTTCACACAAAGAGCTTCTCGGGACTTGGGAGCAAAATTGTGCGCAATTTGAGCATGGAATGACGGTAAGAGGTATCGTTCGAGGTGTTGAGCCGTATGGCATCTTTATCGAGCTCACTCCAAATCTGTCAGGGCTTGCCGAATATCGTAGTGACCTCAAAATCGGAATGGCGGTTTCGGTTTATATTAAAGCAATTATCCCCGAGCGCATGAAGATAAAGCTGGTCATTATAGACACGCTTGACGGTGGCGGAAGGTGTAAAATCGGGAGCAAAGACTACTTTTTGCCCGATCAAAGAATTGGAAATTGGCGTTACAGTCCTTTGCAGTGTCTCGACAAAGTTATTGAAAGCAATTTTACATAAGTACAAAAAAAGTCGTCCCAACAGGCGACTTTTTTATTTGTCGAAAATGATTAAATAATTTTGTCGAAAAGGCTTGTGCAAGGAAAAAATCTCTGATAAAATGGCAAAAAAAGGATAAACAGCCGTATGTTTTAACCTAAAGATCTGTTCAACCGACTGTTTTCGACAGGCATTTTCATCATCTTTTGTCAATTATCCGTAATTTTTTTCAAATATTTTTATTTTTCGACAACATTCGACAAAATCCGAATAAAAAATATGCGAAACTAAATTTAGAACTTGTGTTAATTTGACATTTTGCATCTGTTTGCGAAATTTGCGGTAAAAGAACGAACCGTGTATAAAGTAAAAATTTGTAAATTTTCGTCTGACGATTTTTCTATTTATTTCCATTTTTCTCTTGTATTAAATGCTAATCTATGTTATTTTATATGCACGGTACCGAAAAACAAAAAGATTTATGAGAAAGTGAGCATTTTTATGATGAATGAAAAAATTAAAGTTTTAATAGCAGATGATGCCGAGCAGTGTAGACTGATGCATGAGGCATTCAAAAACAGCGAAATACTTGAGCTTGTTTCAATGGTTTTTGACGGTGACGAGTTGGTTGCAACTGCAGAACAGCTCAGACCCGATGTAATTGTAACCGACGCTGTACTTCCCAAAAAAGACGGACTCTCGGCAGTGCGTGCAATATTCAAAAATGATAGTACATATCGTCCCGCTGTCTTTTTGACCTCTTCTTTCAGCAGCGAAAATATGATGAGCGAAGCAATGGGGCTTGGCGTGTGTTATTTTGCTGTTAAGCCGTGCAATGCCGAGGACTTAGCTCACAGAATTGAACAATATCGCTCGGTGCATAAAATTCCGGCTGAGGCTCCTCGTCAAATTGACCCTGAAATTGATATAGAAATGCGTGTCACCGACATTATTCATCTTATCGGCGTTCCGGCACATATTAAAGGCTATCAATATCTGCGCGAATCTATCATTATGACGGTAAATGATATGGAAATTATCAATGCAATCACCAAGGTGCTCTATCCCACCGTCGCAAAGCGATATAAAACCACCAGTTCACGGGTCGAACGTGCTATTAGACACGCTATTGAAGTTGCATGGGACAGAGGGGATGTCGAAACGCTGAACAAATATTTCGGATACACTGTTTCTAACATTAAAGGCAAACCGACAAACAGTGAGTTTATTTCCATGATTGCAGATAAAATCAGACTTGAGCGTAAAATCAGCTAAGTTTTTAAATTGTAAGTTCATTTTAAAATATTTTAAAATTAAAGCTCTCTGCATTTTGCAGAGAGCTTTTGAAATTTAAAAAGTATTTTTTAATTAAGTTGTTTTTTTCTTTTTAAATAAATAAATTAAAACAATAACGAATACTTGCACGAGATACACAAACGGAGTTGCTACTCTGATTGTTTCCGACTTGTTAATTGCAGCGTTAAATTGCTCTTGGGTGTATGCCGTTATAGACGAAAGTTCATCGTTTACAAAAGAAATTCTCCAGTTTCTCACCTGCTCGTTTCGCCTAACAAACTCCCCTATCACCTGTCCACTCGGAGAAATGATTTGATGAGTATTTGCCTGTTCTTTTGTTATTATATTCCCATGCTCATCATAATATGTTGAGCCGTCTTCATCCGAATCCGGAGCTACCGTCGCAACTGGTGCATCTGCAAAATCATCGCTATAATAATTTAAACTGCGCTCAACTTCCTGCTCGATATAATTTTTAAAATCTTCAAAATTGCTAAACGTTGTGCCCTCTGCAATTCTTAGCGTGTCCCCTCCTCCGCGCATGGCAAAAGAGGCTGTAATTGTTGATATATAAAGCGCAACAGCAATGATCAATAAAATCTGTTTAAGCTTTAAATTGTACAAAAAAACAATATTATTTTGTTCAGCAAAATTAAAATAATTGTTTTTAAAAAGTCTCTTTTGGACAGCGAGAAGTATTAAAGAAAAAATTAGAAAAGCCGGCAGGCTTAATGTTAGCATTTGAAGAAAATAATATTCAAACTGCAGACCATAGTTACTCAAATAAAATCCTTCTAAAAAAGGCACCGTCGCTACAAACAACATAGCGGTCAAAAAGAACACAGTTGTTGACTTTTTAAAAACTGTTAACCTATACTGTGACAGATTTTCATTTTCGAACATTTCATCTTTAATTGCCGATAAAGCATTGTTTTTAAAAATAATTTGCAAAATAACAGCAATGAGAAAAAAAGGCAATGCAAAATAAAATCCAACAATCGCATTATGCAGTGTAAAGTTCCAAATAAATGCTGCTATTAATCCCAAAATTGAAATTGCAGATGTGATAAGACTATAGTTTTTAAATTTTAAAATATTTGAATTAATTATCCTATTCATTTGCTTTTCAATTTTTTTATTTTCATTATTACCTTCTGCAATCACTTTTCGCTCGCCTTTTAAAAGCTCGTCACTTGTCACGCCAAATATTTCTGCAATTACCGGTATCAGACTTAAATCGGGGTAACCGTCATCCCGCTCCCACCTACTCACCGACTTATCTGAGACATTTAATCTTTCGGCTAAATCTTTTTGGGTCATCCCGTTTGCTTTGCGCAACGCCGAAATAAAAATCCCCATACTTTTTCGTTCCATGTTCGCCCTCCAATGTTTAGTTTATGCTCTAATTCTATCTATTCAAGAGCGAGAAAACCAGCCCTTTCCTTGAGAATTACTCTCGCATTGCGAGATTTTCTTTATTTTTTCTCACTTTTATATTATAGTTCAAATATCAAAATAAATCAACAATTCAACAATTATTGTTACCTTTTGCGCACTTGACTGCTGAGCAATTATACGCTATAATTGAAAAATATTCAAACACTCTATGAAGGTGATATAATGAAAATTGTAGTTAAAATTGGCACCTCAACCATTGCACACAGCACCGGCCGACTCAATATTCGGCACACTGAGCATCTTGTAAAGGTGCTTTCGGACATCAAAAATGCAGGTCATCAACTTATTATTGTCTCATCGGGCGCAATTGGCGTCGGCGTCGGAAAGCTTTTGCTAAATTCAAGGCCGGAGGATATGCCAACAAAGCAGGCCGCAGCAGCCGTTGGACAGTGCGAACTTATGTATATTTATGATAGTTTATTTGGCGGATATAATCACACAGTTGCACAGATTTTAATTACTGCAGACGATATTACGCCGTCAAAACGGCGTGAAAATCTCAAAAACACTTTGTCACGCCTGCTTGAACTTGGTGCTATACCGATAATAAATGAAAATGACACACTTTCAACGGCAGAAATCGGAGTGCACAATACCATTGGCGAAAATGATACTCTGTCCGCTGTTGTCGCAGAGTTTTTAAATGCTGACCTTCTTATACTGCTCTCAGATATTGATGGTTTTTATGACAAAGATCCACGTCTGCATTCAGATGCGCAATTGATTAGAGTAGTTGAAGCGATCACTCCTGAAATTGTGGCTTCTGCAGGCGGCAAAGGTAGCTCACTTGGCACCGGTGGAATGGCCACAAAAATAAATGCCGCTCAAATAATGTGTCGCAGTGGCGGCGATATGATAATTTTAAATGGCCAACATCCTGAGCTTCTTTATGCTGCTATTGAGGGTGAAGTTGTTGGCACTCGCTTTAAAGGAGCACGGTGAAATGAAGACCACTCAACAAATACTCAATGACGCCAAAGAGGCAAAAAAGTCGATAGGTTTGAGCAGTGAAGCTCTGCGCAATTCCGCACTGCTTGCAATGGCCGATGCAATTGAATCCGCAAGCGACAATATTTTAGCGGCAAACAAGTGTGATTTGCAAAGTGCAAAAGGCAATATAGGCTCGGTCATGCAAGATCGCTTGCGGCTTACGCCACAACGCATTGCTGACATTGCGGAAGGCGTTCGTCAAGTGGCGAAACTGCCCAATCCGCTTGGAGAACTCGAGCGAAAAACCTCGCAAAATGGACTTATCATTTCAAAGTGCTCAGTACCTATGGGAGTGATTGGAATGATCTATGAGAGCCGACCGAATGTAACTGCCGATGCTGCTGCGCTTTCGCTCAAAGCCGGCTCTTGTTGTGTGTTGCGATGCGGAAAAGAAGCTTGGCGCAGTAGCTTTGAAATTGTCAAAGCTATACAAAATGCGCTTGCACAAGAAGGCGTAGACCCTAATGCAGTTTCACTTATTGAAGATACAACACGCCAAAGTGCACTTGAGCTGATGACTGCCGTAGGATACATAGATTTGCTAATCCCACGCGGTGGACACTCCCTCATTTCAACTTGTATGGAACATGCAACCGTGCCTTGCATCGAAACCGGAACGGGCATTTGTCACCTTTTCATTGACAGATATGCAAATCTTGAAAAAGCGATTGACTTAGTTGAAAACTCCAAAGCAGATAGACCGAGTGTTTGCAATTCATGCGAGGTTTGTCTTGTTGATAAAAGTATTGCTACACAATTTTTGCCTAAACTTAAAACCCGTCTTGTGGATGAGCAAATTGCTAAGGGATTGCCCCCGATTGAACTACGCTTATGCGTTAACAGTGCCAAAATCATTAATGGAACAGCGGCAACAGAACATGATTTTGACACCGAGTTTTTAGATTATATTTTAGCTGTAAAAATAGTCGATGATGTTAGTCATGCGATTGAGCATATAAGCAAACATTCTACAGCTCACAGCGACTGCATTGTCACCGAAAATGCCGAGCACGCGCAACTTTTCACCAGCTCTGTCGACAGTGCTGTTGTTTATGTTAATGCCTCCACCCGTTTTACAGACGGAAGTCAATTTGGTTTAGGCTGTGAGATTGGCATTTCCACTCAAAAACTGCATGCAAGAGGGCCGATGGGGCTAAGTGAGATGTGCACCTATAAATATATAGTTTTGGGTGACGGACAAATCAGATAATTATTTAATAAAGTTAAAAAATCGCAGTGCGCAGGTATGCGATATTTCCTGCATAAGTGCCCAATTGAACATAAGATTAATTTAGCAAAAGATTGCTTTTATTTCTTTAATATGTTATACTGGTGCTACAAATTATATCTTTATATAGAGGGGAATTGAATATTTTATGATACCTGCAATTGTAATCTTTATGGGCATTGTCTTTGCACTATTTGGCTATCATTCTTTAGCAAAGCATAAAAAGCTGACCACCGAAAGCTTCGAAGTGGTTTCCGGGACAATTTCTAAAATAAATAGCCATTCGGTTCGTACAACCGATGGCATGAGCACCTCATTTTATGCCGTACTTGATTTTACTTACCAAAATAACCATTACTCTAAAGTATCAAGCAAAGAGATTCGTGTGCGCAAAGCCAATAAAGATCCCGACGGTAAAAAATTTGCTGTAGGCGATATTGTTGGTATCAGAGTTTATAACTCTGATGTTGAGACTATTGTTATTGACAGCGAGTCTCTTGTTAGCTCCGAAAAACAAACGGGCATTGCATTTTGTGCTCTTGGTGCTTTTTTAGCGATAGTGGGAATGGCCATTGCCGGCACTCAGTGATAACAAACTTTCACACAACTTAAAGTCAAAAAAATACGTTTTAGCGCAAGCTAAAACGTATTTTGCGACCTGTAATTCGCCGATGGTACAAATGACAGTATAGGTTTCGATTTTATTAAAGCAAAAAAATCGCTCTTAGCATGAAGCTAAGAGCGAAATGCCTGTCGAGTCTTCTCGACTGGTCCGAGTGACAGGATTTGAACCTGCGGCCTCTTGGTCCCGAACCAAGCGCGCTACCATCTGCGCTACACCCGGATTTGCACCTTAATTATTATAATTTAATAAAAGTACAATGTCAAGACTTTTATCAAATATATTTAAATCCGACTCATGAATACTATGCATTGTAAAAACTATACTTAACAGTTTATATGGAGGTAATTTATGCTCAATTTTGACCCAAATGATTTTCGTTATCCCTCACGCCGCAGTGTTACATATGGTGCCGGCGGTATGGTTTGCACTTCGACCCCACTCGCCGCAAATGTGGGTCTCTCTGTGCTTGAAGCCGGAGGAAACGCCATTGATGCCGCTATAGCCACCGCCGCTGCACTTACCGTGCTTGAGCCGACCTCAAACGGCTTGGGAAGCGATGCCTTTGCCCTTGTTTGGAAAGATGGTGAGCTGCACGGCCTAAACGCCAGCGGTCACTGCCCTTCGGCGCTCACTCCCGAAATTGTCAAATCCGCAGGGCATGAAGCGGTGCCCATGAAAGGCTGGCTCCCTGTCATGGTGCCGGGAGCAGTAGGTGGCTGGGCAGAGCTTTCAAAACGCTTTGGTTCAATCTCGCTTGAGCAAACACTTAGGGGGGCGGCCAATTATGCAAGCAATGGCTATCCACTGTCACCGATTGTGGCACGCAATTGGCAGCGTGCTGTAAAAGCTCAAAAAGAACTCAGCGGTGCTGAATATGCACCATGGCTTGACCTGTTTGCACCGGGCGGCGTTGCTCCCTCTGCCGGGCAAATATGGCGCAGTGCCGAGATGGCCTCCACCTTGCGTTCAATTGGTAGCACTAACGGCGACAGCTTTTATCGTGGTGAGCTGATGGAGCGCACTATCGCCTTTTCAAAGCAGACCGGCGGATACCTCTCCGAAAGTGATTACACAAGCTATGCACCCGAATGGGTAACGCCGATAACCACCAAATATCGTGGGTACGACGTTTTCGAAATGCCTCCCAATGGGCACGGAATTACCGTACTTATGGCTCTTAACATACTCGAAGGACTTGATTTGGGCTCTTATCGTGACGATGCACAGTGCTGGCACAAAATGATTGAGGCTATAAAATTAGCATTTATTGATGCTAAGCATTATGTTTCCGATCCGCGCACTATGCGCACCAAAGTTGAGGATATGCTGTCTGCTGCATATGCCGACAAACGTCGCTCTTTAATTTGCGACAGTGCAATAAACCCACAAGTCGGAGACCCCTCTTGCGGTGACACTGTTTATCTTGCCACAGCTGATAAATACGGAAATATGGTATCCTATATCCAAAGTAATTACGGCGGATTTGGCTCCGGAATTGTTGTTCCTAATACCGGCATTTCACTGCAAAATCGTGGAGCTAATTTCTCACTTGACCCAAACAGTGACAACTGCCTTGCCGGCGGAAAAAAGGCCTACCACACGATTATCCCCGGCTTTTTGGCTAAGGACGGTCATGCTATAGGCCCATTTGGTGTTATGGGCGGATTTATGCAACCGCAAGGACATGTTCAAGTGCTTGTCAATGCAATTGACTTTGGGCTTAATCCGCAACAATGCCTTGACGCCCCTCGTTTTCAATGGACGGGCGACAAACGCATCGAAATAGAGTACACAGCACCTATTGAGCTGATTGCAAAGCTCCGCTCTATGGGGCATGAGGTCAGTATAATGACCGAGCTCGGTGGTTTTGGTCGTGGACAGATTATTTGGCGTGACGAGCACGGCGTATTATGCGGTGCTACCGAGCCTCGTTGCGACGGTGCTGTTGCCGTGTTTTAATTAACGCCTGCTGATCAAAGTGAAAACACATAAATACTAAGTCTATAGACCTGTCTTTGCTTTGTTTAAGTGCAAGGTTCTTTGCCTCACAGGGCAACAAACCTTGCACTTTTGATTTTGGGCGTGTGTCCCAAAATCAAAACAGACAGCAATCAATGTATCTGAAGTGGCAAAACACATTTGTTTTGCCACCAAATTGGCCCTTAAAGGGCTGATTTGCAAATGCAACTCGCAAGTTGCATTTGTTCAGTGGA
>CAYJAS010000066.1:0-9729 GCA_964367895.1 uncultured Oscillospiraceae bacterium
ACAAAAATGCGAAAATTACCGCCACCACCGACGCCCAAGGTGCACTGAAAATCGCCATGGACATAACACAGTTTAAGACTCCCTCTTATCAGGGTGAGGTCGACCACGATGATGAAATCCAATACATTTTCGAAGCGATTGTAGAAGGGCAATACCCCGTGGTCGTGTATCAAGATGCCGGCCTAAGTGTGGACGAGGTCAAGTATCTTGGTGACGGTATTGTCTACACCAAAAAAGCCTCGGCAATTGAGCGACCCTTTTTGTCTTATCAAACGGTCGGATATCAGGTAGAGGGCTTTGAGGACAACGAGATACAGCTCGATGTCGACAACACTATCTATAATTTCGGCCCGAGCGAAAACTATCCTGTGGTATACATAAACTCAGACTATTACTGGTGGGGAAGAAATACAACCGCCTTCCCGGAGGATGCCTTTGAGCTTCAAGACCAATACGGAAAGGTATTTATAAACCAAGAAAACCAGACAAGAGTGCACGAGTTTTCTGATATGTACCGCACAATGTCTACCGTTACCCTTGACAGGGCGCAGATGGAAAACCTCAACCTAAATCCAAAGGAATATTCCGGTATTAAGGTGCAAACCTCTGAAATCGAGGGACAGGTTTATGAGAGCTTTTTGATAGAGCAACGTATAATCAACTTGCTTGATGTCACTAAGGTTCAGGAAGACCAAGATCTACAACCTACTCTTGATACCCTGTCTGATTTGCGAATAGACGGAAATTCCGAAGTGCCTGACGCAGACGGTCTGGAGCTACTTACCGGCGGACTTGAAGCGCTGACCGGGCTACTGTCATGGCGTTCGGGTTCTCCGACCGAGGTGATGTTTGCCCCGACCGCAGACCCTCTGGTCTACACGGCGATGATTTCCTCAAACTCGACACCGATAACAACAGGAGAGTTTGAGCACAATGTGCAGCTGAACATCTTAGACGGCACACAAGCCAAAACCAAAACCATGCCCACAATCATGGATAAGCAAGCGCTTGCCTCGGGAAAGAGTGCGGAGAAGTTGGGCAACGATCTTGACAAACTGAAACAGCCCTCCTCCTCGGGCGGTAGAATGATCTTTGTACCACCGTCACTTGGTGGGTACATAGAAGCGGAGTTCCGCTATATCCCCGAAACAGACAGCTGGGATTTCTACATTATAAGCGGTGGATTTAACACCGATATGATGCTCGGCTATCGCTATTCATACAACACCCTCATAGGTCCGGTACCGGTAACTATGAGCATGGAGCTCGTCGGAACGGTCGGCCTTGCGGTTGACTTCCAACAGGGCAGCTACTATGACAAGCGCGAGCTTGTTCAAACAGGCCCGGACAGTTATCTTCTCCCCGAGCCCGAGCGTGGTATAGACATTCTTACCGAGCTTCGTGTCGGCATGTACTTTGAAGTGTTTGCAGGCATTGGCTTTGACCTTTCGGTCGTGGCGGCCAAAATCGGTGTTTTCGGCAGGGTAGACTTAAATGCAGGCTTCCGCTGGCTCAATCGCCCTTATGTCAGCGAACCGGGGTTTGAACGAGATTATTTGATTCCCGAAGTCATCGGAAAAAATGGTACCGATGTTGCATACGATGAGGTGCTCCATGCCCAGACCTTGACTCTTGGTGGAAGAGTGGGTATCCGCTTTGAGTTTAAGTTTTTGTTTATCGAGTATAAAAAAGAGCTTGCCTCGGCCTCCTTCCAGGCGGAGGGTTGGCAGTGGAACGATTATGACGCCATTTCGGAGATTTGGGCACGTAACGACCGTGTAAACGGTAACCCTGTTGACCTTGTCAACATAGGCGGTGCCGAAATTTCTATGGTAAACTACGGTGCCATGACCGAAAGTCGTGCCTACCTCAGCGCCGCGCCGAGAAGTTATAATGCAAGCACTGTACCTAATTTTGCAGTTGCAGGCGGTATGGGCGCAACGTGGGAAAATATTTACCCATATTCAGCACCGCTGATTACCGATGACGGAGCGGTTATGGTGTATTTAGATGATAACGGAAGCGAGGCTCTTGAGGACACCGAGGTGTTCTTTACAAGCTTAGCAAGCGGAACGCCTACAGCAGGAAGCGCGGTAAACAACGGTACCGGTTACGGCGACTCGCAAATTGCCCTCGCCGGAAACCAAGACAAATATGCTGTAGCATATGTCCGCCAGAATGGCTCGTTAAACATCCCACATTCCCAGTCGATGACAGATGAGCAAGTGCTCCAGCAGACATATATGTCGGAGGTTTGGGTATCGGTCAACGATAGCGACACATGGACCAACCATCGCTTGACTGACAACAACAGCGCAGATATGGCGCCTGTGGTCGCCGTCAGCGGTGAAAAGGTCTTCGTGGCATGGCGTGAGGTCGCCTCAAGCGATTTAAGCGGTAGCCCGACGAATTATGATGCAAAGGACAATATTGTCTATAGCGTGTTTAATGGCACAAATTGGACGGAAAAGGCCACGTTGTACGATGGCACGAAAGGCAATGTCAAGTCGCTGACCGCCGATATGATAGGCGACACTGCCATGGTGTCTTATGTCCTCGACAAAGATAGCGACGAGGCCACCTTCTATGACCGTGAGGTAGTGGCCACCTTAGTAAATACCGAAGCTGCAGATGCCTTTACAGGGTTGCAAACCATCAACTTGACCAGCGACCAAAGTCTTGACGAAAACACTCAGCTGACGACGGTTGATATCGAAGGACAAGAGCATTTTGTCCTTGCATGGCATAGTATGGAAGAGCTTTACGACGATGACGGCAATTCTCTTGACAAGTCGGTTTCTGACATCAAGCTTATCGCTATGGACACGGACGGCAAAGTGAACACCACCATTCCTGCCGCATTGAGCGATATTATTAACACTTCAAGTTCATCGGTCGGTACAAATTTCCGCTTCTCCAAAAATGCAGATAGCATCACCGATTTGGCATTTGCATGGGTGGACACTGTTGAAACAGTGGGCGATGAGAATAATGAGATTTCCAACGATTCGGTGATTAATGCTGTGAAATTTATCACTGACAGTGAAGGAAAACTCGGACTTTCCGGAGTGCAAGAAATTGCAGATATGCCCGACAATGTAACTGCAAGCCATTTTGACTACTATTATGACAATACGGCAAACTCGTATGAAGCGGTTATTTTGGGCACCGACTATAGCGGAAGTACCATTGCACCGCAAGCGGCAGTGCTCAATACCAAAAACAGTAGCGGTGAGCCGATAAATGTCGACATCACCATCCCGACATTTGTGACAAAAACCAATTTGTACACGGTAACCCAGGCGTTTGATAACAGCGTGCGCATTGACAGTTCCTCAGTAGACTATGAAGCGGTGCGTCCGGGTGATGAGGTGCAAACCGGCATTTCGATAACCAACACCGGCAAGGATACGATAACCGAGCTCAAAGTTACCATAGACGGCAATGACTTTACCCAAAGTAACCTGTCGGTAGAACCGGGCGAAAATTACACTATCTACGCCAATGCACTGGTAGGGAATACCGTTAGAAACCTAAATTACACGGTAACGGCAACCTTTAAAACAGGTGGAAATACAACAGAGCAGAAGTCGGCAACCGAAACCCTCCACCTGGAGTATCCCGATGTCGGTATTTCCGGCGCGGAAATTTCTCTCGCTGAAGGCGGAGAGCGTGAAATCCTGTTCTCGCTGTACAATCGCCTGAACATACCGCTTGCCGGAAGTGGTAAAACGGTCAAGGTAGGCGTCTTCTCAAGCCCTGATTACTTGCCTTCAGAGATGATTGGCACACCTGTAACGGTAGGCACTGCAGACCTTGAACTCATTGATAAGGGAGTTTATAGCAGTTCGCTGACCGTCGATGTTAATAAGCTGCTTGAAAAGACCGATGATAACGCAATTTCCGGCGGCAATATTCCCGACGGAGGAATCGACCTATATGTAAAAGCATGGATTGAAGTGGGTAGTGGCCAAGATGCATATGAGCAAAATGAATACTACCTCGATGACAACCACGCCACGGTAACAGCACTCAGCCTGGTGGAGATGAGCGGTGGGGAACAGGTTTCAATGGACAAAGTTGTCCGCACTGATAATGGTATTACAGTGGTCGATGTAACCTTGCGCAACAATACCATGGAGGGTATTACCCAAGGAAACATGGTGGCACAGCTGCTCAATGAAGAGGGTGAAATTATTGAAACCCAACAGGTTTACAAGGCGACGACGAGAAGCAACAGCCTTATTACCCTTGGTGCCGAGCAAACTTTAGCACAGACCGTCACCTTCACTAAGAAAGGGGCAGATGTTCAGCTTGCTTTCGGTGTGGTTGATACAGCTACGACAAGCACCGAGCTGTCCGGCATAACAATTGACACGATACCGTTGCAACTGTCCGATTTCAACGAGCAAAACCGAGCAGAGGTAGTCCTCGGAACGGTGACGCCCGGTCTGTACAACTTCACGGCAATCGCAAAGAGCCCGACCGCTACGATAACAATAGGCTCGGGCGCAACAGCTGACACCTCGGTAGACGGAAATATCTATTCCGGTCAGGCGCAGATATCCGGCAAGAACAATACGATTACCTTTACAATTGCAGACGGTGGCAATTCACAGACATACACCATTGTTGTTTCTGAATATGTTGAGCCGACCGTCGGCGGTAAGGACGAAGAGCAACTGCCCTTTAGCGATGTTTTCGACAAAGACTGGTTCTTTGATGCTGTAGCATTTGTCTATGAAAATGGATTGATGGGCGACACCGGCGAAGGAGCCTTTGAACCGAATATCGAACTTACTCGCGCCATGTTTGTTACAATTATTCATAGAATGGCGGAAAATCCCGAAGCGACAGCAAGTATGGACTTTTCCGATGTATTGACCGATCTGTGGTACACCGCGGCGATACAGTGGGCGGCGGCCGAGGGCATTGTAAACGGCACAGGGGATACCACCTTCGCACCTGATGATAACATCACCCGTGAGCAACTTGCGGTCATTATGTACCGCTACGCACAGCATATGGGCTATGATGTAACAAAAGCAGAAACACTTGAAGCATTTAGCGATCGAGCACTGGTGTCCGATTGGGCTATCCCTGCCATGCAGTGGGCAGTGGCAGAGGGTCTGATAGGCGGCAAGGGCAACGGCGTGCTTGACCCACTCGGTCAAGCGACAAGAGCAGAGGCGGCGACCATAGTCCGCAGATTTATTGAGGAATATTTAAAAACTCAAGAGTAGTAGGGAAGTGCCTTTGATCCCTTTTTGCGCAAACTTCGACAAAAACCCCCGTACATAATGTACGGGGGTTTTATTACATTTGTTTGGTGCAAATGCCCGCATACCTATAGAAACAGCATCTACGAAAACTGCAGCACCTGTTCAACTGCACCTGAAAACTCCTGCCATTGCAGCTTTTTTTCGGCGAGCTGCTTGCGCCCCTTGTCGGTTATGCTATAGTATTTTCTCATACGACCGCTCGGCGCTGCTTTTTCATAGGAGCTTAGGCTACCGTCCTTTTGGAGAGCATGAAGCACAGGGTACAGCGTCCCTTCCTTTAGTTCAAAAACATTTTGTGAGCGCATGGTCAAGTCCTGTATCATCTGGTAACCGTATTTATCACCGCTTTGCAGTAGCGACAACACCAGCATAGCGGTACTTCCGGACATCAAACTTTTATCTATTTTCATATGCGATCTCTCCTTCAGATTGGGTTTTGGCAATTACATTTCCCTCTGCGTCATAGCCGATGGCGCCCAATTGGTTGTGAGCATACAAATCGTCGTAGACAGTGAGCGAGTGGGTCTCTGTCGTACCGGGGCAGGTGGCGATAAAAACCCCATCATATCGCTGCTCGGTGGTGAACACCTGTGGCGGTATGCCTAAGTCAAAAGGGTTGACCACGACCACCTCAACCCGTACGATTTCCGGATTTGTCGGCACCACCGCCACATCAAGGCCGGTAAAATTGCCATACTCACTTTCATTTGCACCTATGCCATAGAGCGGAATAACCGCCATACCGTCACGATTTTGGTACTTGCGTACAACATTGCTCATCCCGAAAAAGAAAGAGCCACCCCCCTCGTCGAGCTTGGTCAGCATGGCACCGACCGTGTCGCCGTATCCCATAAGATGGACAATTTCCTCGGCATGATCAGACCAATTCCCGCTACCTGCCGGCACCGGTATTTCGGCCAGCGTTTCCATATCTGCGGCCAAACTGCTACGTAAGGCGTAATAATTGGCTTGCTCACGGCCCAGGTATGGTGCGCCGCTGTTTAGGTAATAAAGCAGTAGTGCAAGCACAATCGCCCCGATATTGAGCAGTGCCGCTGTGCGACGGCTGAGCTTTAATTTTTTAATCATACTCGCCCTCCCCATAAACTTCCATCGGTATCTGCCAGCTTACCCCGTAATCGTCAAATTGCAAAGTAACTACAGTGGCATCGGGGGCGACATTTGCCACCCACATCTCGTAATATGTGGTGAAAAGGGTTCCGTGTGCGGTGTTGCCGGACACCTCTCGATTGTCGAAATCATCCCACATCACCCTTGGCGGATAGAGGTTTCCGAGATCGTCAACGGCCGACATATTGCGGTAAAAATCGGGTGTTTTAAGCCATGTGTTGAGATGTGTGACCTTGAGCACAAAATATGCCGATGAATACTCATCATAGGGCTCGCTCTGCTCTCGACGGATAAATCGCACCCGCTCCACCGAGATTGTATACCCCTCCGATTTAACTGTGGTCGTCGGGCGGTAGTCGTTTGAAACAACTCTGCCCTCGATTATCGGTCTAAAATAATCATTTGGATCATAATGCTCTCCGAAAATCAAAGTAAAAGCCGCCGAAGCTATGCAAATTGCGAGGTAGATACTTGCAATACGCCCTAAAATTCGGGTATATTTATATAGATATCCCCAAAACGGGCGGTAAATCATGCGCATCTGATCGGCCACCTCCTGTGGATCGCCCATCTGCTTTAATGCAAGGCTTACAGCTTCATCTTCGGAATAGCCGGCCTCGATAAAACTGCTTCGCGCATCTTCCATATGTCCGATTAGCTCCTCATATACCTGCTCACGGTCGGGAGCATAGCGTATCGAACTGCTGGCTGCATTTGCCCATTTGCGAAGTTCGGCACGACCGTTTAGATGTGACATCAATTCACCCCTTATACCTTGATTATCTATGCTTAGTATACATAGATGTTCAAGGTATGTCAAGCACCTTTTTTCTATAATGCGGAATTAGAATGTAAAAACTGATTAGCACACACCACCGTACTAAATTAAAAATAATTTAAATTTACAATTTTGTCAATTGACAAATAGATACCTTTATAGTATACTATAATTAACCCCAAAAAATAAAAAAATGGAGGAAGATTGTATGAGAAGTATCACACAACTGGATTTGCAGTATGCGCACAGATTTTATGGGTTCAAAGGCGAAGCACAGTACTTGCACGGGCACACAGGCGTACTTACCATTGAAGTTGAGGACAGTGTAAACGACGGCGTAAACATGGTTTTCCCATGTAATGAGATTCAAAAAACAGCTTGGGATGTTCTGAAAAACTTTGACCATGCACTCGTTTTGAGAGAGGATGACCCTTTGCTTCCCGCCATTTTAAAGGTCTATGAAGATACCGGCATTAAAGATGGCACACCTCAAAACACTATGAAAGGCGAAGCTTTCAAAACCGAGCTTGCCTGTGCATATCCCGATTGCCGTTTGGTGGTAACTAAAGAAACCATGACGGTTGAAGGCATGATTAAGATTGTATATGACCTGCTTAAAGACAAGTTGAATATTGCAAAATTGACCTTTACAAGCGGTGTCAATGCGGCAAGTGCCGAGTTTAACACAAAGAATGCTATTGAAAGATGTCCTCTGTGCGGAATTGCTTTAGATGCACACGGCTCTTGTCCGAAATGCGGCTATAAGAAATAAGCGTTTTTACAAAAGACACAACAAAAAATTGGCATTGCAGAACTATAACAGCTCTGCAATGCCAAAAAAATGCGCAATTTTGAGTAATAAACTATTTCTTTCCGAACTTCATCTTAAACATTTTTAAATCTAAAATAATATCTTGTCCGTCAACTTCAATCGGCATACCAAGTTGCTTATAATCGCCTTGCCCCATTTCCAATTGTTTCGCAACTCCTTCTTCAAAAAGCCAGAATGTGTTTTCTATAAATGCACATTCACCTTTCAGAGGTCTGTCAAAAATCAATTCAAACATGCCCATGTCACTCACGGTAAGAGTTACCTCTGAAGCTCTCTCAGAGAGCTTTTCTGCAAAAAGTCGATCTGCGTCCGACACAGCACCGTCAGTTGAGCGCATAACTACCTCTTTACCTGCCCAATTGCCTACCAAAAAGCTCCGCTCCATACAATTTCCTCTTTTCATTTTTTGTCGCTTATCTTCACTATATCGTCATTATAGATATAAATAAATTGCATGTCAATGTGCCATTTGGCACATTCTGTAAAGCTGTATCGTTTTAGAGGGAAGAGCAAAAAGTGTCAGCTTAATTTAAATTAAGCTGACACTTTTTGTCAAAGTTTAAGATTTATTTATGGATGCGGTATCAATTCCACGCCAATTTCGTCAATCCAAATATTTTTAACCCCATCTGTGCTCGCCTGATAAGCAGCAGCAATCTGACCGGTACTTGTGTCAATATGGAATGCAAAATTGCTGGATTTAGCAACAGCAGACTCAGACTCATCCAGAACACCATAATACTCCCTGCCGTTATCCACTATATCTACTCCCATAATCCCGAGTATACCTTTTTGTATATCTCCTATGGAATCAAGGCCTACCATTTTACTTTCATAGGTAGAATAATCTATAATTGCAGAGGTTCTTCCCACCGAACTTGAATGTCCGGCATCACGAACTAATATCCAGTTTTCATAGGCCGGTCTATCGTTGCTTGTAACCCAAACGACTTCGATAATGGTCCCTGATACAACATTGCTCTTGGGGTCTGACACTGCAATAGTAGCCGCTTTAATCAAGTTTGTAGCAACTTGCAAATCGTTTGTTTGGCGTGATCTCTCAACATATTGTATATATTGGGGTGCAAGAACAGCCGCCAAAATTGCTATTACCGCAATTACAATTATTAATTCCACAAGAGTAAAGCCCTTGTTCGAACATTTCTTTCTGTTTTTCATTTGGGTGCCTCTTTCGGTATTTTTGTATATAATACAAGATAATTATAACAAAGTCAACAATTTAAACTGCATTTTATATAAGAGTTTTCCGTTTTTATTCTTACATCTTATAATACATGTGCAATATTGTAAAAAAGTGTTAGCCCTTATGAAATCTCAAGCGTAAATGCGAGATTAAGGACTAACACTTTTAGTTATTATTCGGTGCTTAAATAGCTTTATCCTAAAATCTTTTTGAGATCGCCCTCAGGGGTGCCGATTGGTGAAATATTATAATTTTCCACTAAAATATTTAGAACATTCGGCGACACAAATGCGGGAAGGGTTGGCCCTAAAAAGATGTTTTTTATACCTAAGTGCAGTAGTGTCAGCAAAATTGCCACAGCTTTTTGTTCGTACCAAGACAAAATCATTGATAGCGGTAGCTGGTTCACAGAGCATCCGAAGGCTTCTGAAAGTGCAACGGCTACTTTGATTGCAGAATATGCGTCATTACATTGCCCCATATCCATAATTCGTGGCAAGCC
>CAYJAS010000067.1:0-9228 GCA_964367895.1 uncultured Oscillospiraceae bacterium
GGACGGGCGAGATGCCAAAAAATCTCCATTCTGTCGGAGATTTTTAAAAATTATTTGTGCTAAATACAGAATGGAGATTTTTATGGCTTTTTTTGATAAAATTAAGCAGGGACTGCAAAAAACGAGACAGCAGGCGGCAAGCAATATAAACTCGGTTTTTGCCACCTTTAGAGAGGTCGATGAGGAACTTTTGTCCGACCTTGAAGATGCGCTCATCATGTCTGACATCGGTGCATATACCGCCTCGGAAGCCACCGAGGAGCTTCGCAAGCAGTCAAAACTGCAAAATTTGAAGAGCAAAGAGCAGGTTATAGACTGTTTGTGCGATATATTGGCCGATAAAATGGCCCCGAATGAGGGATTAAAACTTAACTCTAAGCCGTCGGTAATACTTATGGTCGGAGTCAACGGTGTCGGCAAGACGACGACAATCGGAAAACTCGGCAAGCGCTACACCGACGAGGGCAAAAAGGTGCTTTTTGCGGCGGCCGATACCTTTCGTGCGGCGGCGGCAGATCAACTTTCAATTTGGGCACAGCGCTGTGGCGCCGACCTTGTGCGCCACACCGAGGGTGCAGACCCTTCGGCGGTAATTTTCGATGGGCTGACCGCCGCCAAGGCGCGTGGCGTGGATATAGTTATCTGTGACACGGCCGGCAGACTGCACAACAAGCAAAACCTCATGAATGAGCTCAGCAAAATGACAAAGATTATAACAAGAGAACTTCCCGACGCCGATATTGAGGTGCTTCTCGTTCTCGATGCAACCACCGGCCAAAATGCCCTTACCCAGGCAGACGGATTTAATGAGGCGGCATCGCTGACAGGCATCGTACTGACAAAGCTGGACGGAACGGCAAAAGGCGGTATCGCTATAAATGTTTCGTCACGCATAAATGTCCCGGTCAAACTGATAGGTGTCGGCGAGAGCGCCGAGGATTTACTGGATTTTGACCCCAAGGATTTTGTCAAAGCCTTTTTCTCGGATAATATGTAATTGTTTAAAACCACACTTTGTATGGGCGACCTTTGGTCGTCAGGCGGCGGAGCGACGAGGGCGTCGCTCTTTACGATATCAAACCCACCCTGTAGGGATCTTTAAGGAGGATATATACAATGCGTACTGCGAACAGAGCGCCCGAGCAAATCAGGCCTGTCAAAATTACCACCAACTTCATCAAATACCCGGAGGGCTCGGTGCTTATCGAATGTGGCGATACAAAAGTAATTTGCAATGCCACAATTGAGAACAATGTTCCGCCCTTTTTACGTGGCACCGGCCGTGGCTGGGTGACCGCCGAATATTCCATGCTTCCCCGTGCCACCAATACACGCAACGGCCGTGACATTTCAAAACTTCGCCTTAACGGGCGTTCGGCAGAAATACAGCGCCTTATCGGTCGTTCGCTCCGATCGGTTGTCAACCTAAACCGCCTTGGCGAACGCACTATTACAATAGATTGCGATGTAATTCAGGCCGATGGCGGAACCCGTTGCGCCTCTATCACAGGCGGATTTTGCGCTTTGGTGCTCGCCCTTGAAAAGCTCCGTGCAGAGGGTGTTTTTCAGACTTTGCCGCTTTACTCTTATGTGGCGGCCATAAGTGTCGGAATTGTCGACGGAAAGGCTCTTTGTGACCTCGATTATCTTGAGGACAGCTCGGGAGATGTCGACTTCAATTTCATCATGGATGATGAGGGCAAAATTATTGAGCTTCAGGGCACCGGTGAACGCCGCCCGTTTACAAAAGCCGAGCTTGACAGCATGTACACTCTTGCAGAGCAAGCATGTGCACAGTTGGTGGCAGAGCAAAAGAAGGCAGTCGGGGGATTTTTTCAATGACAGTCATAGTGGCCGCCACAAATAACAAAAAAAAGCTAACCGAGCTTTGCCAAATCCTCGATAGTCAAGGTGCAAATGTTATTTCTCTTTCTGAGGCAGGCATTTTAACCGACCCGGAGGAAACCGGAACCACCTTTGAGCAAAATGCTATCATTAAGGCCCATGCGGCCGCTCTTGCCTCCGGCAAAATTGCCATCGCCGACGACAGCGGTCTTGAAGTCGATGCGTTAGACGGTGCGCCGGGCATCTATTCGGCACGCTATTGCGAGGGTAGCGACAGCGACAGGACAGCTTTTTTGCTAAAAAACATGGAACATGTGCCCGACGGAAAACGCACCGCACGGTTTGTTTCCGCCATTGCCGTGGTCACTCCGGACGGTGAGCAAACGGTTGTACGTGGCACCTGCGAGGGTATTATCGCCCGCGCTCCGCAGGGGGATGGCGGTTTTGGGTATGACCCGGTTTTTTATGTACCCGAGGAAAATGCCACCTTTTCACAAATAGACAGTGAGCGAAAAAACCAAATATCCCACCGAGCAAATGCTTTGCGTCTGATTGCCCCTCATTTGCAAAAATTGACCAAGTAGAGGACATAGACGTGCCGAGCGCCCAATAACCGCCCCTATTATTATCAGGTGCAGAAAGGAACTATTTTGCAACAGTACAAATCACTTCGCATTTACCTACTGCTATTTTCAGTGCTCTTTTTGACATTTAACAACCTTGCTTTGTCAATACTCACCTTTGTAACTATAAATATCTTGCTTGTTTTCCTCTCCTTTGTGACAATGGCAAGCAAGCGCCGTCGCGCCTTTTCGGTTATAGCCTATTTGCTTTTGACGGCAATTCAAATTGTATATGTTGTTTTGGTTCGCACTCCCGATCCGATATCCATTTTTCAAAACCTTGTCGTAATGCTCTTTTTATACCTTTTGATCTTCTTTTCCTTTGTGCTTCAAAATTATCTGCAAATAAAAAGCTACCAAAGCTATTATTTTTTTGGTGCAAAAGATGCCAGCGCTTTGCCCTTTGGCAGTTTTTCCGATTTTAAGCGTATGCTGTCCGAGCGGCGTGAGTTTTTAGGCAAGACGGTTTCGGTGTTGACCCGTGAAAATGTCGAGCACATGATCGGTGAACTTTTGCGCAACAACTCATTTTCCTATACTAACAACGGAACGCTGACCGAGCATTATTTCAGCGAGCTTGACGCCTCAATGTCAGATGCCGCCGTCTATATCGTACTTTCCGATACCGGCAGTGTTCCCAGCCAGGTTATAGGCATAATGACCGACAAGAGTTTTAATCACGTGTCAATTTCCTTTGATCGTGATCTAAAAACGCTGATAAGTTACAATGGCGGTGAGCGTGTCAATCCGCCCGGCCTAAACAGCGAGCTGATTGGATTTTTGGCCAAAAAGCCCGATGCGGCCATTTATGTTTACAAGCTAAATGTAACACTTGAGCAAAAACGCATGATGGCAGATAAAATCAGAGAAATCAATCAAAACGGTAGCGCTTACAACATGCTCGGCCTGTTTCTCAAACGGTCATACAAGCCCAATATCATGTATTGCTCACAGTTTGTATACACTCTGCTCAAACATGCCGATGCGACCTATTTTTCCAAAAACCCCAATGACATTCGCCCAACCGACCTTGTCGAGCTTGACTATCGTCGTGTACTTGAGTTTGAATATGAAATCCGCTTCCAAGTGGACTTTTAAAAAACCGCCCCTTGGGGCGGTTCGTTATTTTCTAATTCACCACAATTTATTTGCGGCAGAATTTTTACCCAAAAAACTCGGCATGTATGGCGCAGACCGCCTTTTTGCTGAGGCTTTTGTCTATAATGGCTGAACTTCGCATTCGCCCGGTTGTAATATAGTCGGGCTCTATGCCTTGCAAGCTGAGGGCGCTCATCATTCGCGCGAGCACAATGCAGTTTTCACCTCTACCTGCACCTATAACAGACACCTTTGACATATTGTCCTCTATCGTGTAGTGCATGCCCGAAAGTGCCTGCCCGTGCTGTTTAAACATATTTTCTATTTCAAATGTATTAGAGCGGTCTATCGAAAAGCTGATTTTTCCGCTTGCATCGCCCGAACGTATCAGCACATCTATCGGAACGGCACTGTCAGCAAGCAAATTGAGCAAGATACAGGTAGCTTTGCCGCCACTCGCCCCCTCAATATGTACCATCGCAACACTGTCGTCGCAGGTTATTCCGCTCACCTTGCGCTCCCCTACCGAGTTTGCAACTATTGTGCCCGGTTTTCGTTCAAAACTTGAAAGCACCTCTATTTTCACTCCGCTCTGCTTTGCAAGTTCCACAGAGCGATTGTGTAGCACCCCTGCACCCAAGTTTGCCATTTCAAGCATCTCGTCATACGATATGCTGTCGTGCAGGACAGCACTGCCTACAATTCTCGGATCTGCCGAGTAAACTCCGCTCACATCTGTGTAAATACGACATAAATCGGCCTTCAGAGCCCCGGCGAGCGCAACCGCTGTGGTGTCCGACCCTCCTCTGCCTATCGTTGTAATATCCCCTTGCGGACTTACCCCTTGAAAGCCGGCAATTACCGCTACCGCTCCCTTTTCAAGCACCTGTCTGACCGTTTTCGGGGTGATATCTGTAATCTGGGCCGCAAGATGGCGTGTATCTGTCTTAATTCCCGCTTGCCAACCGGTCAGTGATACGGCCGGTATGCCGAGTGAACACAATTTTATCGCCATAAGCGCCATCGAAATTTGTTCACCGCAGGACAGAAGAACATCTCGCTCTCTCTCCTGCGGCCTTTCGCTTAAATCAAAGGCCTTTTGCTCTAATCGGTCGGTGGTGTCCCCTTGTGCCGAAACAACGACGACCACTTCGCTACCCGCTTTGTGCTGTTCGGCAATCAGCATTGCGGCATTTTCTATTTTTTCTGAGGTGGCAAGAGAGCTGCCACCGAATTTCATTACTATAAGCATAGCTTCACCTCATGTATCTGTCTGATACCATTATATTTGTCGCTCTGCGCTTGGTGACCGCCACTTACGGGCAAAAAAAATGCCAATAAATAAATATCCCTCTGTTTTTTTTGCTTTAAATGCTGTATAATATTAAATGAGCGGAAAAGTGGCATTTATATTGCCGTATAATTTTTGATTTTACCGGGAGGTGACCTGTTGCCGCTACATGAAAATAAGCATATTAGCTTTTTCCTGCTAATGCTGTATGTCGTATTTGCAGGCGCCGTCTGCTACTTTTTTGTCAAATACCTGCTTGGTATTGTTGCACCGCTTATAATCGCTTATCTGCTGTCGTGCATCATTTCACGGCCGGTCAATTTTTTATCGAAAAAGACGGTGCTACCCAAAAAACCGCTGACCATACTTTTTACATTATTTATTCTTACCGCCTTTGGAGCGTTGATTTATTTAATCGGCTATCTGCTCATTTTGCAAGGTAGCGAACTGATAAATGCACTGCCCGATATTCTGACATCAATTGTGGCTGACATTGAACTGGCGATGGCTCCGCTAAACGATCTTTTAGCCTCCATTCCCGGCTTTCCGCAGGGTGGAGAGCTGACCTTGTCCGAATTGCTTGCAAATATGGAATTGCCCCAAATCAGCGTGAGCGGGGCATATTCGTCACTCAGCAGTGCCATTTCCTCTGTACCTTATGTGCTTTTCACTTTAGTATTTGTTTTTGTGTCAACATATTATCTGACCAGCGAACGGGTGAAAATATCGGCCTTTGTCCGAAAATGCTTGGGCAGACGCATCTACAGTGCGGTAAAGCAATTGCGTGACTTTTTGTTCACCTCGGTCTTTCGCTGGATTAAAACCCAAGGGATTTTGATAAGCATAACCTTTGTCGAACTGCTGATAGCCTTTTCTCTGCTTAAACAGCCACACGCCCTGCTGTTTGCAGCGCTGATAGCTATAATCGATGCATTTCCCATTTTAGGTGTTGGCACGGTGCTGATACCTTGGGCGGCGATAGAGGTGCTGACCGGCGACTTTGCCCACGGCGCAATTTTGCTTCTTGTCTATGGCATAGTGCTTATCGTCCGCAACTCGATAGAACCCAAAATCCTCGGTATACAGCTTGGACTTGACCCGTTTGTAACCTTGCTTAGCATATACTTCGGCTTTGTTCTCGCCGGATTTTTCGGCATGTTTTTGCTTCCGCTCACCGTGCTTTCACTTATCAAATTGCACGAGTGGGGCTATTTAACCGGTTTTAAGGAGTGAGTAAAATGCGACTTATATCATGGAATGTTAACGGCCTGCGTGCCTGCCTCACCAAGGGGTTTCCCGACTTTTTTAAACAAATTGATGCTGATATTTTCAGCCTGCAAGAGACCAAAATGCAGCCCGGTCAAGCTGAAATTGACGCTCCCGAGTACAGCGACCTGTGGAACAGCGCTCAAAAAAAGGGTTATTCGGGCACGGCAGTGCTGTCAAAAACGGCGCCGATATCCTACAGCTTTGGGCTTGGAATTGAGGAGCATGACAGCGAAGGCCGTGTGATAACCGCCGAGTTTGAGCACTTTTACCTTGTAAATGTCTACACCCCCAACTCGCAAAAAGAGCTCGCTCGTCTTGATTACAGAATGACTTGGGACGATGCCTTCAGGCAATATGTACTAACTCTTGACGACAAAAAGCCGGTGATAATCTGCGGCGATCTCAATGTCGCTCACCGTGAAATTGACCTTAAAAACCCTAAAAGCAATCGAAAAAGTGCCGGCTTTACCGACGAGGAGAGGGCAAAGCTTACAGACCTTTTGGCTGACAGATTTGTCGACAGTTTCCGTCATATAAACGGCGATGTCACGGGAGCTTACAGCTGGTGGTCTTATATGCGAAATGCACGTGAAAATAATGCAGGGTGGCGTATTGACTACTTTCTTGTTTCCGAAAAGCTGAAAAACTACATAAAAGATGCCAAAATCCTCCCCGAAATTATGGGCAGTGACCATTGCCCGGTTTTACTTGAAATTGAAATGCAAAATATATTATAAGAGGTGCTGATTATGAACAGAATTGAAAAAATCGCCGCAGCTACAAAATCTCTCGGAGCAGATGCCATGCTCATTTGCAGCATGGAAAACCTGTACTATGCAACAGGCATGATAGGCCTTGAGGGAATGGTGCTGATAACGGCAAACGGCAAAGGCTATTGCTTTACCGACTTCCGCTACATAGAGCAGGCAGAAAAAATTCAGGGCTTTACCGTTGCTAAGTCGGAAAAGCGCTATCCCGAATGCGCGGCACAGCTCGCAAGCGAACTTTCGCTTGGCACCATCGCTTTTGAAGATGGCGACATGAGCTATGCAAATTATGTAAAATACTCGGAGGCTTTCGGCGATGTCAAACTCGTCGGTGCTACTGCCGCACTCGATGAAATCAGAGAATGCAAGGATCAATTTGAGATTGACAGCATCACCGCCGCACAGCGTATAGCCGAGCGTGCCCTTTCAGAGATACTTCCCCTTGTAAAGCCGGGCGCAGTTGAGCAGGAACTTAGTGCACTGCTCGACTATACAATGGCCAAATACGGCAGTACCGGCGTTTCCTTCTCGACAATTTTTGTTTCAGGTGCAAAGAGCAGTCTTCCCCACGGCCACCCCGGCGACAAAAAGATCGAAGCCGGTGACTTTGTCACCATTGACTTTGGCGCAATCGTAAACGGATATCACAGCGACATGACCCGTACCTTTGCCGTTGGGCATGCGACAGAGGAGATGAAAAAGGTTTACAGCATTGTTTTAGAGGCACAGCTTGCCGGTATCGAAGCGATGGCTGTCGGCATAAGCGGACATGATGTAGACAAAGCGGCACGTGATATCATAGAAAAGGCCGGTTACGGTGAGTACTTCGGTCACGGCCTTGGGCACAGCCTCGGTCTTCGCATCCACGAAAACCCCAGGGCAGGAAAATCTGCGTCAGCCCTTTTCAAATCGGGCAACATCATCACCATAGAGCCGGGTATATATTTGCCCGGAAAGTTCGGCGTGCGAATTGAAGATATGATCTACGTTTCGGACACTGAAAAGCTCAATTTGACCCAATTTGACAAACAACTAACAGTTCTTTAACACTCTTTTTACAGCAAACACTCTGTTTTGCTTGCAAATTCATATTTTATAGTGTAGAATGTGATTAATTTCATTATTATTGGAGGCTTATTTAATGGTATCGGCAGGAGATTTCAGAAACGGTGTTACATTTGAAATGGACGGTAATGTTTTACAGATTATCGAGTTTCAACATGTTAAACCCGGCAAGGGAGCAGCATTTGTGCGCACAAAATGCCGCAACGTCATAACCGGATCGGTGGTTGAGCGCACTTTCAACCCGACCGACAAATTCGAAAGCGCAACTATTGAGCGTCGCACAATGCAGTATCTTTATCAGGACGGCGACCTCTACTACTTTATGGATGTTGAAACCTATGAGCAAACACCGCTCAACGGTGACAAACTGGGTGACTCTTTCAAATTCGTGACCGAAAATATGGAGGTTAGAGTGCTGTCCTATAAGGGCAATGTCTTTGGCGTTGAGCCCCCCATTTCGGTTGATTTGGTCATCACCCACACAGAGCCGGGCGTCCGTGGCGACACAGCTACAAATGTGACAAAGCCGGCCACCCTTGAAACCGGAGCAGAGGTAAGAGTGCCTCTCTTTATCAATGAGGGTGAAAAAATCCGCATAGACACCAGAACAGGCGAATATTTAGAGAGATCTAAAGATTAGTAAACGCTAAGAAGGAGGAACTGTTATGACTATCAAAGAAAAAACCGCTTACCTCAAAGGTGTTCTCGAGGGCATGGATCTTGACAAAAAGAAAAACGAAACCAAACTTTTCTCACTTATCGCCGAAGTGCTTGAGGAAATGGCACTGAGCATCGGCGAGCTTGAACTGCAAACAGATGCGATAAACGACGAGCTTGATATTTTGGAGGAAGCTATCGAGGAAATCGACAGCGACCTTGAGCAAATTGATGACGATCTTGACGATATCTGCGAAATCATTGGTGAAACCTATGATGCAGATGAGCTCGACTATGACGAGAACGATTGGGATGAGGAACTTTTCGAAATGACCTGCCCGACCTGCAACGAGGAAATTGTCATCGATGAGGACATACTGGCAATCGGCGAAATCAACTGCCCCGCTTGTGGCGAGGAGCTTGAGTTTGACCTTTCTTCACTTGATGAAGGTTGCGGTTGTGGTTGCGAAGACGGAAACTGTGAAGACACAGGTTGCGACTGCGCAAAAGGCGACGCTGAATAATTTAATCAAATTGACCGAGGGATTTCCCCTCGGTTTTTTTGTGTTGCGACGGGCGACAAAATGCGGTATAATGGTTTGTATAGGGTCAA
>CAYJAS010000068.1:0-5005 GCA_964367895.1 uncultured Oscillospiraceae bacterium
GTAGGGCAAGGGCTCTGCTCTTGCCGTGTTCGCACAATTTTGAAACAACCGTCGTAGGGTCGAGTCTTGACTCGACCGCCGTCTTTCGCCTTTCGGGTCGATGTGGTCATCGCCCCCTACCCAAATACACCTATTATTAGGAGCTAACGCCGATGTTTAGAAGTTTGCACATGAAACTGGTGTTGGTGCTCGTGCTATTGACCTTTTCGGTCATGGCGGTGGTCGGCACCTTTTTGGTCAACTCGATAACCGAGTACAATATAACACAATTCCTCGACCAGATGGAATCTGTGTTCACACCCGAGTTTATACTGAATATGGAAAATAGTGCCACAGGCGGTGCAGACGATCTGCACGAAATGCTTGAGGCGTTTTCGGCACCGCTCGGAATAGATCAAAACCGCCTGTTTTTCATACTTGACGGCGCCACCGGCGATTATCTCGCCGGAAGCGATGACAGCGCAGGGCAAACTCTGCCCATGACACCCAATATGCTGGCGGCGCTAAACGGCGAGGTCGGGCAGACGGTACAGCGATTGGGCGATTATTTTGACGTTGCAATACCTGTGCGCTCGGGCGACAACATTCTCTTTGTCGCCGGCGTGCTTGACGATAAAACCGAGCTTGAAGACCTGACTTGGAACCTTGTGACCATACTCATTCGTGCCATGCTGTTCGGCCTGATTGTCGCCGTACTGCTCAGCTTTTTGCTCGGCAAAACCATTACAAACCCGGTTGAGAGGCTTACAAAGCACGCCTCGCAAATTGCCGCAGGCGATTTCAGCGGTCAGGCAAATGTCCAGTCGACCGACGAGATAGGAATATTGACCGAAACTTTTAACGAGATGGCAGGGGTGCTGGAGAGCACTCTGCTGAAAATCGGCGAGGAGCGCAACAAGCTTGACACTTTGTTCCAGCACATGGCAGACGGAGTGGTCGCCTTCGATGCCGAGGGCAAGCTACTGCATATAAATCCGGCCGCACGCACTATGCTGGGCAAAAATATTGACGACGGCATGACCTATGCCGATGTTTTCCCCAACATGCACGTGGAGCCGTCCGACCGCAAGGACGACAAGATGTTTATCGAGGTCGATTACTCGGCAAAAAGCAGGATGCTCAAAATCTTTTTCGCCCCCATTAATGTCGGCGGCACGAGCGAGGGTATGATGGCGGTGCTACACGATATCACCGAGCAAAAAAAGCTTGACGAGAGTCGCCGTGAGTTTGTCGCAAATGTGTCCCACGAGCTTCGCACACCGCTGACAAATATCCGCAGTTACACCGAAACTCTGCTCATGGGCGGAGATATAGACGAGCAGACCGAAAAGCGCTTTTTGGGGGTAATTTCAGGCGAAGCAGACCGAATGTCACGCATTGTTAAAGATCTTTTGACCTTGTCAAGGCTTGATCATGACCGCATGGAAATGAGCATGGCACCGATAGACCTCGGCAGGCTTGCCATAGAGTGCAGTCGTGCAATGGAGTTGGAGGCAAAGAGCAAGCAGGTCGAGATTTTCTGCGATACCGCCTCCGACATGTACTTTGTAAATGCCGACCGTGAGCGCATGGAGCAGGTGCTGATAAATATCATCTCAAATGCCATAAAATACAACCGCACAGAGGGCACGGTGACCGTTTCCCTTACCGGCGATACACAGCAGGTCAGCCTTTCGGTGGCAGACAGCGGAATAGGCATACCGGAGGACGATTTGCCCCATATTTTTGAGAGATTTTACAGGGTGGACAAGGCACGCAGTCGTGAAAGCGGCGGCACAGGCCTCGGCCTTGCGATAGCACGCCAAATTGTGCAGTACCATGACGGCAAAATAGATTTTACCAGCAAGCAAGGTGTCGGCACAACGGTGACCGTTACCTTACCGCGCATTGACAAAGGGGAGGAACAGGCATGATAGAGCGGCTAAAAAGCGTGCTTTTGATAGGCCTTATCGTGCTGGCATTTTTTCAGCTGAGCCTAAATCTGACCATGGAAACAGGCACGGGGAGCGGTCTTTCGGGGCTGTTTTTCGGCACATTTCTCGGAAATGATGACGCTCTCGAGCCGGACAGCAACGCCTTTGAACACGCCGCCTTTCCCACAAAAATATCGCTCACCGCAAGCACAGGTGAGCTTGTGCTCGCCCAAGGTGCAGAGCAATATGAAACATATTACCGTGCCACCATCGGACTTTTTGATGAGGCGCTCGCCTCAACCTCGGCGCAAAAATCGGTCAGCCGTGCCGAGTTTTTAAAGGCGGTTTCGACCTCGTCACTGATGTATCATTACGATGTAGACCTGCCCATGTCACTCCTCAGCGCATGGTCGGGCGCAAATGAAATAGACTACCCCGGCATAGAGGTCGGCTGTGCCGCACTGTGCCTTGAACAGGGCAATGTTCTTCTATATATAAGCGACAGTGACGGCACGGCGCATTATGCATTTCAAACGGCGGCAGGCAGTGCGACTATGAGCGAGCTATTTTTAGATGTGCGCCCAAACGGCACACAGGCACAGCATACAGCCTTTGAAGCGGTACAGGGCGACGAGCCGATAATTTTTAACGCCGCATCGCTACCGACCTTTACCGCAGGTCTGCCCGAGTTTGCCACAAGCGGTGAGCTTTCCCGTAATGTCACCGCCGAGTTTTCCTTTAACTCATATTTGACAAGGGTTTATGAGGACAGCGCAGGCGCCCGTGTCTATGTCGAGGGGCACAACACGCTGTCGGCCTCGCCCGAAGGGGTGCTGTCCTTTACCGCTCCCGAGGCGGGCGGAATTGACATCGATATCGACCTGAGCCATTCATATGCCCAGCGCATGAGCGTGGTTTGTGAGGCGGTGCGTTCTGTCGTGTTTGACGTTTGGGGGCAAACCTCCGGCACCGGACAGCTCAGCCTAAATACGATAGAATATGACGAGCAAAACGACAGTTGGCAGTTGACATTTGCACTGCATATCGGCGGTATTTTTGTAGACCGAGCAGACGGTATTCCGTGGGCATATGCCGTTGTGAGCGACGGAAAAATCAGCGATGTCACCGTGCTGAGCACCGTGCTGACACCGTCGGAGCACAGCGAATATTTTCCGTATGATTTGGCGGCCGCTTCGCTCAATATAGAGCATGAGGTGCGCTTGCGCCCACGCTATCTTGCCGAAAATGAGCTGTACAGCCCGGTTATGTGCACGGTGGAGGCAGAGTAATATGGAATGGAAACGTGTAAAAACAATCATGATTGCATTGCTTTTGGTGACAAATGTCATCATGGCGACAAATCTGCTTACACAAAGCGGACTGCAGCGACAAAGTGAGCTTGATGCCCTTGAAAATGCCCTTGAGTTTGCCCAAAAAAGCGGTATAGCGATCGAGTACTCGCTACTGCTAAACATGCCCACAGAGATGTATTATTACAGTGTCCCCGAGGACGAAAGTTTGCAGCGTCAATTTGCCGACAGTTTGCTCGGAGAGGGAGCGGCTTTGACAAAGCCGGGCGGCGGCGTCAGCATTTATCAAAGCGGGGAAAATACCGTCACCTTCCGCAGAGGGGCGGCGGTAGAGGTCATACTGATGCAGCAAAATTACACGGCCGAACAGCTGTCGCAGACCCTTTCGGCTTTCGGACAGGTCGGCATATCGGGCAATATTCTCACGTTGGTCGGCAATTCGTCAATGCAGTATCCGCTGACAAACAACAGCATAGATTTCACTTTGGGCGAGCAAAATGTCACGGCAAACGGCAGACTCGCCTTGCAACAAGATATGGAGCAGGGAGATTTCGGGGTATCAAGGGCGCAAATGGTGCTTTCGGCAACACAGCATCTTCTGCAAATAGAGGCAACCCGGATAGATGCCCTGTCGGCCGCCTATTTCATAAGCGATTTTGCCACCGATGGGACATATTTAATCCCTGTTTGGCTGATTGAGAGCGACGCCGGCGAGTTTATGATTAACGCCTATGACGGCACAATATTACAATAGCGGCGGTGTATAATGGGGTAGCTTGGGTGAACGCTCGGCATGCCGTACCACTGTACTGTCATCCCTCGCATTTCCCCAACCTACCCTCATTTTATACCGCCTTTGGTGTGTAGGGGCGACCTGTGGTCGTCCGTGTTCGCACAATTTTGAAACAACGGTCGTAGGGTCACGGCTTGCCGTGACCACAGATTGTGGGATATTCTTCGGCAAGAGCAGAGCCCTTGCCCTACAATGTGTTTTAAAACAACGGTCGTAGGGGCGGTCATCGGCCGCCCGCCGTAACCCCTGCATTTGCCGTCCGAGGATTGTGGAACATCTGCGGTCACGGCAAGCCGTGACCCTACACCGATATTCGCCATCTAATCGTAGGGGCGATTCACGAATCGCCCGCCGTAACCCCGGCATTTGCCGGTATCTATTTGTAGGGCAAGGGCTCTGCTCTTGCCGTGTTGCGGTGCCGCTATTACAATATTTTAAAAAACCCTTGATTTTCTCTATGTATTAGGTTAAACTGAAAATATACTGGCACTGAAATACGGTGCGAGAAAATGTAAGGAGGAAATTGCTATGCGTGACCAAAAGTTCTTTATCTGCAAGCACTGCGGAAACATCGTAGGGATGATTGACAACAAAGGGGTTCCACTGGCATGTTGCGGTGAGAAAATGACAGAGCTTGTCGCAAACACAGAGGAGGCGGCAGTCGAAAAGCACATACCGGTGGCAACAAGCACACAAGATGGTATTTTGACGGTCAATGTCGGAAGCACTCTGCACCCGATGACCGAGGAGCATTTAATCAATTTCGTCTATCTTGAAACCGAAAATGGCGGACAGCGCAAGACCCTAAAGGCAGGCGATTCGCCGATTGCCACCTTCGCTCTTATCGAGGACAAGCCGATTGCCGTTTTTGCTTATTGCAATCTGCACGGCCTGTGGAAACAGAGCCTGTAATTCTCTAAAAGAACAATTTATTGCACGGGCGGGGTTTTGCCCCGCCTGTTGTGATTTTTCCTTACATTTTGGGAGGG
>CAYJAS010000068.1:5105-7586 GCA_964367895.1 uncultured Oscillospiraceae bacterium
GCACGGGCGGGGTTTTGCCCCGCCTGTTGTGATTTTTCCTTACATTTTGGGAGGGGACAGAACCCCTCCCCTACACCGGGTTTTGAATAACGGTCGTAGGGGCGGTCATTGGCCGCCCGCCTTTCGGGTCGATGTGGTCATCGACCCCTACACCGGATATTTGCCGTCTAATCGTAGGGGCGATTCACGAATCGCCCGCAAACGGCACGCATACAATGCGTGCCCTACAATGTCCGAAATTTCCACCCGTAGGGGCGACCTGCGGTCGTCCGTCCCGGCATTTGCCGGTATCTATTTGTAGGGCAAGGGCTCTGCTCTTGCCGTGTAGGGGAGGGGCTCTGTCCCCTCCCGAAAGAATATCGCACAGTCTGCGGTCACGGCAAGCCGTGACCCTACACCGATATTCGCCATCTAATCGTAGGGGCGATTCACGAATCGCCCGCGTTCGCACAAACCCAAAACACCGCACTTTATAACAACAAATAAATATTTTATATAAAAGGAGAAGCAAACATGAACCAACAAAAACAGCCGATGCAAACCGAGAACACCCAGCCGGCACAAAATCCCCAGCCGACCCAGCAAAAGGCAACGCCCAAAAAGAGCAAGCCAATCAAGCTTGTAATCTACCTCGTGGCAATTTTCCTCATCGTGCTTGTCACAAACCCATATTCCTTCCCCTTTATGCCGGAAAGCGTCAGCGCATTTTTGAGCGAGGGCACAAATACCCTTTTCGGCGACATGAGCGAGGTGGTGGAAATCGTCAGCTTCAACCTCGGCGGCATTGTACAGGTCATCGTCATGGTACTGGCATTGCTTGTCCTGCGTGAGGTTTTCCTTTTCGTACTAAAGCGTATAAAACCCAAAACCCCGAGGGGAATGACGCTGAAAGACCTGACCGAGAGCGCCGTAAAGTACATAATTGTCATCTTCGGCATATTTTGGGCGCTTAGCCTGCTCGGTGTCAACATCACAACGCTGTTCGCCGGCGCCGGAATACTCGCGCTGATAATCGGCTTTGGCGCAGAAAGTCTGATAGCCGACATCGTGACCGGAACCTTTATGATTTTTGAAAATCAGTTTAACATCGGCGATGTTATCGAGATAGACGGATTCAGGGGCACGGTAACACAAATCGGCCTGCGCACCACAAGCGTTAAGGATATCGGCGAAAATGAGAAGATTTTCAACAACAGCGACATACGCAATATCATAAATCTTTCAAATGAGTTCAGCTATGCCATCTGCGATATCGCCGTGCCCTACACCGCCGATTTGGAGGCGGCACGCACAGTGATAAACACCGCCATGCAGGGGCTTTACATGCAAAATCCCAATATGTTCAAAAAAGCGCCCGAGTTTTTGGGCGTGCAGGAGTTCACCTCCGAAGGTGTACTGCTCAGAGTTCGGGCAAGTGTCAGCGAAAGCGACCGCTTTGATGCCGCTCGTGCGGTAAATTGGGCACTTAAAGTACAGCTCCAGTCGGCAGGAATGGGCGTTCCGTATTCAAGCGAAGTTCAGGTCGCCAAGTAGGGCATGCCTATGAAAGACAACGAATATTATATCCCAAAAGACCCCGAGCAACCGCTGGTGTTTGAAAGTGAAACACTGCGTGAGCAAGGGACAACTATAGTCAAGCAGGCAGACAAGCCGGCCGAAAAGCGCAAAAAACGCAAAAAGCGAGAGGGCATGAGCAGAAGTGCCGCCTTGGTGGTGAGCGCCGTTGCCGTCGGTGCGGTCGCCGTGTCGGCCTTTCCTGCCGTCGCCGAGCCGTCTGCCGAGATTATATGGCAAGGCACATGGGAAAATGACGACGGCGTGATTATCGAGATAAGCGAGAATTACAGCGTAACGGCCACGGTAGACGGCGAAACCATACCCTTTGGCGTTGTTTATTCAATAATTGACGGTGAAGCGGTCTATTTAAACCAGACTCCATTGCCATCGAAACCGATAGATAACCTCAGTGCATATGGGGGAGGCTTTAAAGCCGAGGGAGAGGGAGAGAACTCTGCCACTTTGGTGAAGTATGGATTTAGCACAACACCGGTTGATGCCGACACGATAGAAGTTTCCCTCACTCTGGATTTTAGCGAGCGACGGATTGAGGGCGAATTCCGCCGTGTATACGAGCAGCCGCTCTCCAGACCGAGCTACTGGTGGGAGGGCACATGGCAAGACCAAAGCGGCAGGCAAATTGTCATTGAAAACCGATTTGAAAGCGGAGTGGGGCTTGTCGCAACTTACACAGACGGCAGCAGCCAGCCTGTTGAGCTTGTGCGTGAATTTGTGATGTATGCCCATTTTGACGCCACAGATAATGAAAACGGACACCGCTTGGAAGCTCTCGTGGAAAGCGATACCGACTGGGGTGCCACGGTAGACAGCATCATGGTTGATTTGCAGCTAAACGGCCAAAGCACCTTTACAGAGGTTGAGTTTTTCAGGGTGGAGGAGCAACCGGAGTTCAACTGGGTAGGC
>CAYJAS010000068.1:7686-9181 GCA_964367895.1 uncultured Oscillospiraceae bacterium
CTTGACGCAGACTGGGTGGGCACCTGGGAGGGCGAGCTTCAAAACGGTGTAATGACCGTTGAAGTGGCCGAAAACCTGAGCATGGTCGTGCGCTATAACGGCGATACAATCCATTTTGACGGTACAGAGCAGTACAGTCAGTTAAGCGGCGCTATGACCATGTTCAACGGAAATGCGCAAACACTGCTGCACTCTATTTCCTTTGACCTTAACCCGACAATCTCCCCCGAAGTTGCGTTTGCCGAGCTTGATTATAAGCTTGACGCAAACACCGATGAAATTGCCGCCTCGGGAAATCTGTACAAAGTCAGCAGTGAACCGCCGGTTATCGAGCAGCCGCCCGAGCCCTCAGCTTGGGATTCTTGGTTGGTTGGCACTTGGCAACACTATAGTGGCGATCAAATTGTAATTGACGACGACAAGAGGCTCTTTTACATCGATGCCAATCAAGTGAGCTTTGAGCTTTATGTGGAATTCGATCCGGATGGACAGAGTGTTGGAGGTTCTAGCATTAGCGATAGCACCGAGTATTTCTTGGATGCTGAGGTCTTTAGCGCTATCAATAGTGGAGATGCAAGCGACATAATCGTGGCAAATGTGAATCTAAACGGCTCAATGATTATAGATGGCGGTTTCTTCTACAGAGTGAGCGAGCAGCCGCCCGAACCCAACCCTGAAATGGATTGGAATGGCATTTGGCAGGGTAGCAACGGTGCATCAATTGACATTGATATGGATACCTTTAAAATGGTTTTCACCGCTCCCAACACCACAATAAGCTATGATATCGTCACTTATTACGATGTCGGAGATGGGCGAGAAGGTCTTGTCACAGCTGCGACCGAAGTGCTGATCAACGGACAAAGCGAGCAGGTGACCGATGATTTCATGCTGTGGCCGGCGCCGGTGGATGCTGACACAATATTTGTCGAATTGAGCCTTTACGGAATTAGCGAAAATTTCATCAGAACCGGCAGTGAACCTACATCAGGGGGCGAAAATGCAGTTCAATTTGAAGGCGTAGGCATTTGGCTGAGAGATGGCGCCGATTTGAGCACCGCAATAGAGCCTTATGCAGATGTGTTTATAGTATGGATGCAGCCGGCCGCAAGTAATGAGGTAGACCAAAGTGACAACTTGAGTGCAATCGGACATATTTTCCACACAACCGCTTTTGGAGAGGCTGACTTTACCGCAACCGAGGCACAAGTGGGAGTATATGGCGTAGGTGGCGGGCAAGCCAACTATTTGACCGTTTCTGGAGATAGTATGTCAATCGAAACGCTGTATGTAAGCGGCGACCACAGCGATTCTTATGCCTCAACCTGGAGCAGAGTGCTCCCCGATGTCGACCCAAGCACGGTGACGGTGCAAGATGTTATAGACATGCTCACAGAATAAATAACACAAAACCGCCCGAAAGGGCGGTTTTTAGGTAGGGTATAATGGGACATCTTGGGTGAATACTCGGGTCGCCGTACTTTTGTACTGTCAC
>CAYJAS010000069.1:0-3988 GCA_964367895.1 uncultured Oscillospiraceae bacterium
TAGGGTAACACACATAATCCGAATCTGTTTTGTGACACCATAGCCCTCTCAATTTCCTAAAAAATGTTGAAAACTCTTTGCGAATTTGGCAAAAAAGGCATAGAAATTCGCAAAGTATATTGATATAATAAGTGTAATATACCATAGCTTTTGGAGGCTTGAAAATGGAAAAACCAATTGCCTTGATAATTGCAAATGAAAATCGATATTTCGGCGCTGACATATTGTCACAGCCGGCATATCTTTATATCAAAAATGCCATTGAGCAAACAGGTGCAATTTGCTTTGTGTCGGGAATAGAAAGCACGCAAGACAATTTTATAGACGGTGACACCCAATCGGCTTTGACGGCGTTTTTGCAAAAATGCCATGGTCGGTCGGGTGTGCTTTTGTTTTTTGAGCCGACTGTGGCAATAACCCCGGACACCGTGGAAAAACTGTGCTCGGGCGGAGATGCACGGCTTTTGTGTGGTGACAAGACTGTTGCGATGTATCTGTCACCCGAAAAGGCAGAGCGCTATCAAAAGGGAGCAGTGCCGGAGGTTGACAGCACCTATGAGCTTGCACCCGAGCAAAGTGCCACCCCGGAAAGCGCCGAGGGTTTATATACTTTGCATGAGATTATGCGCCGTAAAATCAACTTTGGGCATATGCAAAACGGGGTAATTATCCCCGACCCGTCGGCGGTGCACATTTCGCCCGCGGTGCACATTGAAGCAGGCACCATTATTCGCCCGGGCTGTCAGATTTTCGGTGATACCAAAATAGCGAGCGGTTGCGATATCGGGCCCAATGCTTTGCTGCAAAACGCCGTGCTCGGCACAAATGTCAAGGTAAACGCAAGCCATATTTATGACAGCACGGTGAAAAGCGGTGCCAATATCGGGCCGTTTGCCCACATAAGACCGGGTTGTATAGTGGGCGGTGGTGCTCGCATCGGCAATTTTGTGGAACTAAAAAACACCACTTTGGGACAAGACACAAAGGTGTCACACCTTACATATTTGGGTGACAGTGAGGTAGGCAGTGATGTTAACATAGCCTGCGGTGTCGTAACGGTAAACTATGACGGCAAGAAAAAATACAAAACCAAAATAGGCAGCGGCAGTTTTGTTGGCTGCAATACAAATCTTGTAGCACCGGTGAACGTCGGGGAGCAGGCCTATATTGCGGCAGGCAGTACAATAACCGAAGATGTGCCCAAAGAGGCACTTGCTATCGCAAGATGCAGACAGCAAAACAAGCCCGATTGGGTGAAAAGCAGAAAAAACAGCGGAAAACTTTAAATAAGCATTAAATAACAGATAAAAATCGGTAAAATCCTTGGCAAATCCTTATGCAAAGTTATATACTATAATTACTTAATTTGAATAATTATCTTGGGGGTAATAAAATGATACCACACGGTACAAAAATCCAAATTTTCGCAGGCAACTCAAATCCCGAACTTGCAGAGCAAATAGCCACTCTGTTGGGAATGGAGGTTGGAAAATCCACAGTTTCGAAGTTTTCAGACGGTGAGATTTCGGTTTCCATCTCCGAAACGGTGCGTGGAACAGATGTTTTTGTCGTCCAGTCGACCAGCAGTCCGGTCAACGATCATCTGATGGAACTGCTTATCATGATAGACGCTTTCCGCAGAGCTTCGGCAGGCCGAATTACCGCAGTTATACCTTATTTCGGGTACGCAAGGCAGGACAGAAAGGCAAAGGCGCGTGATCCCATCTCGGCAAAGCTGTGCGCCGACTTGATTGAGGCGGCAGGCGCTGACAGAGTGCTTACCATGGACTTGCACGCCGCACAGATACAGGGCTTTTTCAACATACCGGTGGACAATCTTTTGGGCACCTCGGTACTTATGCCTTATTTTGCCGAAAAGTTTGGCACCAGCAATGAGGATTTTGTCGTGGTAGCCCCCGATCTCGGATCGGTTGGCAGAGCGAGAAAGTTCACCGAAAGGCTTGATCTTCCGCTTGCCATAGTGGACAAGCGCAGACAGCGTGCAAATGTGTCGGAGGTTATGAATATCATCGGCGATGTGCAGGGCAAGCGTGTTATTTTGGTGGACGATATGATAGATACCGCCGGAACACTATGTAATGCCGCAAGCGCTCTTGTAAATGTCGGCGGTGCGACCGAGGTATATGCATGTGCGACTCACGGTGTGCTGTCGGGTCCTGCTATAGAGCGAATTGAAAACAGCGTGATTAAAGAGGTTTACCTGCTCGATACAGTGCCGGTAAACGGCGAAAAGGCGATTGGAAAAATCAAGGTTTTGCCGGTTGCAAATATGTTCACCGAAGCGATAAAACGCATTTATGAAGAGGTTTCGGTATCAGACCTATTTATGTAAGGGGCTTTTGTGTTCAGAAAGAAAAAACCGCCGGAAAGTGTGCGTGCCGATTATATTGTGGTCGGACTGGGCAACCCCGGCAAGAAATATGAGTTTACACGGCACAATGTCGGATTTTTAGCGACAGAGCTTTTGGCGAAAAAATTGGGCGGAGATATGCGCTCTGTAAAATGTCGCTCGCTTTACACCGTTTTAAAGCACCGTGATCTTGATGTGCTTATAATGAAACCGCAGACCTACATGAATTTGTCAGGTGAAGCGGTGCGTGACATGGCACAGGCATTTTCTGTGCCGCCCGAGCGTATAATAGCGGTGTTTGACGATGCCGATCTTGCAGAGGGCAGATTGCGGATTAGAGCGAGCGGTTCGGCAGGTGGACATAACGGCATTAAAAATATGATATATCACCTTGAAAGTGACATCTTCCCCCGTGTCAAAATCGGTATAGGCAGACCGACCGAGCAACAAGGGCAAATGGTGGATCATGTGCTGGGAGCCATTCCGCCCGAACTGCATGAGTGCATAACCCGTGCGCCCGAGGCGATATTGGCCGTGATAGACGGCGGACCGCAGTCGGCCATGCAAGTTTTCAACGGAAAAAACGGATAGTAACAAAAATCGACACCCCATCCACATTGTGGATGGGGCATAACCACGTTTAAAGAGCACTATGAATACCCAAGGAGGAGCCATGACCCCACTTTTATCGCTTATGCAAAAATTGCCCGAGTACAAACGTGTGCTCGACGCCGTAAAAGACGGCAAAAAAATTGTAACCCTTTATGGTGTTGCGCCGGTGCACAGGGCGCATTTTGTAGCCGCCCTTTCAAGTGAGCTAAGCAGAAAAATATGTGTACTGCTGCGTGACGAGCCATCGGCAAGAGCCTTTGCCGCCGATGTTGAAGCATTTAGCGGGAAAAGGGCGGCGATGCTCCCTGTGCGTGATATGATTTTCCACAATATGGAGGGTGTATCACGACAGTATGAGCACAGCAGAATTGCCGCATTTGACGAGATTTCAAGCGGCAAAACCTCGGTTTTGTGTGCCTGTCCGGACGCTATGATGCTAAGAACAATTCCACCCGAAACACTAAAGAAATCGGTGCTCACTTTGGAACTGGGGGGCAGTTTTGACACGGCACAGCTGGCGGCCGCACTTACAGATATAGGCTACCGCTCGGCACTTCAGGTGGAGGGTGCCGGGCAATTTGCGTTGCGTGGCGGTATTTTAGACATATTTCCGATAGGCGGCAAGCATCCGGTGCGTGCCGAGTTTTTCGGTGACGAGATAGACTCGCTCGGTGTATTTGATTCGATGACACAAAGGCGCACGGCCAATGTGAAAAAAGTGCGCATATTGCCTGCGGCCGAGGTGGTGCCCGGCCTTTATGAGGGGGGCACTTTAGCGCTGTGTGGACGCCTGGCAAAATTGACCGAGCGTAAAAACACCACCGACAAACTGCGTGAAACGATAGACGGCGACATCGCTCGCCTGACAGACCTCGGCTATATTACGGCGGCAGACAGGTATTTGCCCTATATTTACGAAAAGTTTGCCGACGGATTTTCACATATGGGAGAGCAGGCGCTGTACATTTGCTGTGACACCGCCGCCGTGCTCGAAGTGGCGCAGGG
>CAYJAS010000069.1:4088-9155 GCA_964367895.1 uncultured Oscillospiraceae bacterium
TGCGTGGCTATTTGCATATAGGATACACCGTTTACGCACTTGCCGGCTCGGCAGTTCGTGCAAAAAATCTAAAAACTTTGCTTGAGCAAAACGATTTGCCGTGCACCGACGATGCACAGCTTGCCGGCGAAGGCAAAATATGCGTCCTTCCCGACAATTTGAGCGCAGGATTTGAATATCCCTCGGCAAAAATTGCGGCGGTGTGCGAAGGCACGGTCAAGCAAGGAAGTAAAACACAGCGCAAAAGCGCAAACAAGAAAAATGCACTAAAAAACTTTTCAGACCTCACGCCGGGCGATTTGGTGGTGCACGAGCATCACGGTGTCGGCAGATTTGTAAATGTCGAGCGTATACAGGTGGACGGGGTGTGGCGTGACTATATAAAAATCGCCTTTGCGGGCAGTGACTCGGTCTTTGTTCCGGCAACGGCGCTCGACCTTGTCAGCAAATATGTCGGTGCGGCAGACAGCTCGGCCGTTAAACTATCCAAATTAGGCGGGGCGGCATGGCCAAAGGCCAGAGCACGTGCAAGGGCATCGGCGCAAGATCTTGCCGAAAGCCTTGTGGCACTGTACAGTGCAAGGCAAAAGGCGCAAGGCTTTGCCTTTTGGCCGGACGATGATATGCAACACGGTTTTGAGGAGGCCTTTGAGTACGACGAGACAGAGGATCAGCTGGTTTGCGCTCGTGACATCAAAAGCGACATGGAAAAACAATGGCCGATGGACAGATTGCTGTGCGGAGATGTCGGCTTTGGAAAGACCGAGGTAGCATTCAGGGCTATTATGAAATGTGCCCTTTCAAGCAAGCAGGCGGCGGTACTTGTGCCGACCACGGTGCTGGCAAGACAGCATTATTTAAGCGCACTCAAGCGGTTTTCCGGTTATCCGATAAAAATCGAGATGATGAGCCGTTTCAGAACTCCGGCACAGCTCTCTCAAACAATAAGGCGACTTAATAACGGACAATGTGACCTTGTGATAGGCACTCACAGAATACTGCAAAAGGATATTTCCTTTAAAGATCTCGGCCTGCTTGTTGTCGATGAGGAACAGCGATTTGGCGTGTCGCACAAAGAGCGTATAAAACAAATGTCGCTCGGGGTGGATGTTTTAACCCTCACGGCGACACCGATACCGAGGACACTGAATATGGCGCTGAGCGGTATACGTGATATGTCGGTGCTTGAAGAACCGCCGGGGGGCAGACATCCGGTGCAGACCTATGTGCTGGAGCACGACAAAACCATATTGCGAGATGCAATCCGTCGTGAGCTTTCACGTGGCGGGCAGGTTTATTATCTGCACAACAGAATTGACAGCATAGAGAGAAAGGCGTCTGAGATAGGAGCGCTGTTTCCCGAGGCGACTATAGCGACCGCCCACGGCAGAATGGGCGAGGAAAGTATGAGCGATGTGATGAACCGCATGTATGCAGGTGAAATTGACATACTTGTGTGCACCACTATTATAGAAACCGGTGTGGACATCGCAAATGTAAACACCCTTATTATAGAAGATGCAGACCATATGGGGCTTGCGCAACTGCACCAAATAAGGGGACGTGTCGGCCGTTCTGCTCGCCATGCCTATGCCTATTTCACTTACAAAAGGGGTAAGGTGCTGACCGAGATTTCGCAAAAGCGACTTAGCGCAATCCGTGAGTTTGCCGAGTTTGGAAGCGGATTTAAAATAGCCATGCGTGACCTTGAAATCAGAGGTGCGGGCAATGTGCTTGGCGCAGAGCAAAGCGGACATATGAGCGCCGTCGGTTACGATATGTACCTTAGATTGCTGGAAGAAGCGACAAGAGAGCTAAAGGGTGAGCAACCGGTGCATCGAACAGAGTGCTCGGCCGATATTTTGGTGTCGGCAGGGCTACCGCAAAATTATATTGCCGACTCGGCAACCCGTATAGACCTATATCGCAGAATAGCCATGATAAGCTCGAGTGAGGATATGCGTGACATGCAGGACGAGCTGACCGATCGTTTCGGAGATTTACCAAGCCAAGCACAGGCACTGCTTGACATTGCGCTTTTGCGTGCCGATGCTTCACGGGCAGGTATTTTTGACATCAGCCAGAAAAATGGAGCGCTGCATTTTTCCTTTAGGCCGGATGGTATAGAAAAAGCGGCAAAAGCATGCGCAGACCGTACACTTAGAGGGCGTGTATTGCTATCGGCAGGCGAGAAACCCTATATCACCTTAAAGCTCAGAGCGGGTGAAAACCCATTGAGCGGAGCCCAGGCATTTATTGGGCTTTACAGCGGAGGAAATCCGTGATAGAATACCTGTGTATGTGCCGCATCAGCCCCTGCCATTGCGTGAAAAAGGTGACGGCAAACGCCGGAAGGAGAGTGAACATGAAAAATAAAATAATCGCCACTGCACTCGCTGTGGCAATGCTCGCCCTTTCGGGATGCTCACCGGGGCCGGTCGCCATCACGGTGGACGGCAGAGAGGTGGACGCTTCGGAATATGCCTCTTATCTTGACATGAGGCGGTATGATGAGGGCTCGCTCGAAGAGGAGCGTAATACAGAGCAGGCCTCCGAGCTTGCGATAGAGCTTATTGTTACAAACGAAGTCATACGCATAAAATGCGAGCAGTTCGGCCTTGAGCTGACCGAAGAGCAAACAGCACAGCTTGAAGCCGACAAGCAAAAGCTTATAGAAACTCTCGGCGGAAATGCCGCCTACCTCGAATATTTAGATGGTATGGCCATGGCAGACAGAACATATGATAAGTTTCAGCGTACAAACTTATATTACACCATGCTTTACGATTACATGGCACAGCAAACAGAGCAGGATTACACCGACCAGCAGTTACGCACCTATTTTGCCGAAAATTTCGGTAGCTTTAAGTATATTATGCTGGCAACCCTCGACGAAATCGGGCAGCCGCTGAGCGATACCGACATGCATGAGGCACAGCAGCTTGCACAGTTGATCTATATGGAGGCTGTCCGAGGGGATACAGATTTTAACACGCTGATTGAAACCTACAGTGAGGACATGGGCATGAGCGCGCAAAGCCCCGGTGTAATTATAGACTCGCTCAGCGTAAGAGGTAGTGAGCCCCATTTGCAGCAGGCATTTGCCGAGCTGTCAGACGGTGAAATTGGCGGAGTATATGAGGGTGAAGACGGGCTTTACATCGTTCAGCGTTTGGGCACGCCGGCAAGCTATTATGAGCAAAACCGTGATTATATTTTACAGTCACTTCAAACGGTGCGCTTTGAACAAATGCTTGACGAGTGGACACAGCAAGCAGAGGTAATTGTGCATGATATAGTAGCGGAGATCAACTTGGACAATTATGCCGAGTATATAAAATAATAAATTTTTTAACTAAATGCAGTTACACGGCGGAAAACGCCGAAGGAAAGGGAAAATCACAGATGATTACGGTATCCGATTTAAGCGTTTCATTTTCAGGGCAAACGCTGTTTAAACACGCAGATTTAAAGTTCACGCCGGGAAATTGCTATGGCATTATCGGCGCAAACGGCGCAGGGAAATCGACATTTTTGCGCATACTTTCAGGGGCGCTTGAACCATCCACCGGCAGTGTGCACATGCCACCGCAGATGCGCATGTCGGTGCTCGGGCAGGATCACTTCGCATTTGACGAACATACCGTGCTTGACACGGTAATCATGGGCAATAAAAAGCTCTATGAAATCGGCAAGGAAAAAGAAGAGCTCTATGCAAAGGAGGATTTCACCGACGAAGATGGTATCAGAGCGGCCGAGCTTGAAGGGCTTTATGCCGAGATGAACGGTTGGGAGTCGGAGAGCGATGCTGCCAGACTGCTCTTTGGTTTGGGACTGCCCGACAGTGTACTAAACAGCACCATGGCCGAAATCGGTGACAGCGAAAAGGTCAAGGTACTGCTCGCTCAGGCGCTGTTTGGCACCCCCGATGTAATTTTGCTTGACGAGCCGACCAACCAGCTTGACATTGCCGCAATAACTTGGCTTGAGGAGTTTTTGATAGAGTATGAGGGTACGATTATTGTCGTATCGCATGACAGGCACTTTTTGAACAATGTCTGCACCAATATCGTTGATATCGACTTTGGACAGATCAAGATGTATGTCGGAAACTATGAATTTTGGTACGAGTCAAGTCAGCTTGTGGCAAGACTTATAAAGGCGCAAAACAAGCGTTCTGAAGAAAAGATTGCAGAACTTCAAAACTTTATAGCTCGATTTTCGGCCAACAAATCAAAATCAAGACAGGCTACAAGCCGTAAAAAATTGATAGACAAGCTGAGCGTAGAACAGCTTCCGGCGTCGTCACGCAGATATCCCTTTGTCAGCTTTTTGCCCGACAGAGAGCCGGGTAAAGAGGTGCTGCAACTTGAAGGGGTCAGCATAAGCGGCGAAAATGTAGAGCTTTTGCGTTCCTGCGATTTGCGCATAGAGCGCACCGACAAGGTTGCCGTGCTGAGCGATGATGAGCGAGCGACAACGGCATTTTTAAGCACCATCGCAGGACAGAACGAGCCGAGCGGCGGAGTGATTAAATGGGGAAATACCGTTACCCATTCATATTTTCCAAAAGATAACGGCGAGTTTTTTGACGGTGTTGATATAAACCTCATCGAGTGGCTGAGGACTTATACCGTGACCGAGGACACCGAAACATATTTAAGGGGACTGCTTGGGCGCATGCTCTTTTCGGGCGATGAGGTGCTAAAGCCGGTCAAGGTGCTGTCGGGTGGTGAGCGTGTGCGCTGTATGCTGTCACGCATGATGCTGTACGGTAGCAATGTTCTGGTGCTCGACCAGCCGACCGACCATTTGGACCTTGAGAGTATAACGGCGCTAAACAACGGACTTAAAGACTTTAAGGGTGTAGTCATTTTCACAAGCCACGACCATGAGTTTGTGCAGACGATAGCAAACCGAATTATTGTCATAAAAGACGGCGTAATCACAGATTACCGCTGTACTTATGATGAATACATAGAAAAAAGCACAAAATAAACACTTGGGAGTGGGAAAAAGATGGATTTATACAGCATACTTGATATGATAGCCGGCTTGGCGCTCTTT
>CAYJAS010000070.1:0-9126 GCA_964367895.1 uncultured Oscillospiraceae bacterium
CGAAACTGTCGGCGATGATTTTGCGACATATAGAGCATTACTGTCTGTAAAGTTATTTGTTATTAATTAAAAAGCCTACCGCAAATGAATTGCGATGGCTTTGAAAATCGAGCATTTGCTCACAAATACTCAATTTTACGGCCTTCCTAGAAGGCTGCCGACACTATGTGTCGGTCAGACAATCTCAAAACCGGAGTTTTTTCGATAGTCTGAAAAGACTGTTGCCCTTGGGGCAACAGTCTTTTTACTTGCAATTATGCGGCGTACAAACAACTTATCTGATATACCAGTAAAGCCCGTCAAAGTCGTCTAAGATGCCTTGATCGCCGATATTATAGACAGATTCGCTTACATCGTTAAAATAGTTATTGTCCTCATAGGAGGTATTGATAGCAGGTATGCAGAAAGCCATCCCCTCGTAATGAATAGGCATTGTCAGGACAAAGTTAACGGTGTTTATGATGTAGTAATCTCCGACATTATAGTCGGCTTCAAAGTCATGAACAAGGCGAAGCGGGGTGCCGTCCGGTAGCAGGTAGTAGTAGGCTTTAAGACCCTTATCCGCCTCATCTTCGGTAGTATCATCAAAACCGATTTCGGGCGGAAGCATATGCCCCGTTTTGTGATCATAAGTCATGAAATTCCAAGAAAAGTCATATACACCCGGATTGGCGGGTATTACCGATTTCGGGAAATAAGTTTTAACTTCGAAGTAAACGGTGGTGGAAGAGGCCTCATAGTAATAATCAACAATTTCCACAGAATGTTCGGTGGTCAGTCCGCCAAAGGTGTTTTCTTTGTTTCCGTTAATATGATAAAATCCGCCGTAGGGCAGTGCATGGCGAGCGCCGTCACTTATCGACAAGAAGTCTACATCAAGGCTTGAAAAGGTAACAATATCCTCTTGCGTGGTGGGCGGAACATCGCTGATTTTTTCAAACTCAATACCCTCAAAATCAAGATTTCCGTCACTTAAACCACTTGTAATAAAAGAAAGTTCTCCGATGCTGTCCGAATAATCAAAGTATTGCTCAGAGCCAATCGGGAACAGCAAAAGCGAGTCTATCTCTTCATAATATGCTCCGCGCGGTAAGACTTCGGTTATAGCGTTATCGGGATAAAACTCATAGGTGCTGTCGTCGTAGAGATAGAGGTAAACGCCGTGGTCATAACTATACCATTCGCCGACAACACCGTCATAAAACCCACCGCTGGACGGGGAATAGTATTGCTTGAAGAAATAGTCACTGATATGCTCAAACGCAAGATGAACCGAATTAAATTCATCCACTGAAAGAGAACCGACATGAGGAGTGCCGTATTGGTCAGTGATCTGCACTATAGCATTTTCATAGGTAAAGGTTCCGCTGTATCGTGTTGTCGAGTCTGAGTAATAAAACACATAATCGGAGCCCTCTTTGACAAACTCAAAGGTGATATCCCCGTAATAGTGTAGCCACTCACCGAGCAATTCCTCCTCACCTAAAGCGGAGGTATCGTCAGAACCGGGTTGCTCAGTCGTTCCAGGAGGGGGTGGAGGAGTCAGCACGGTCGGCGGAGAGGGTGCATCGGGCTCAGTGGGTGTTTCGGGCTCAGTGGGTGTTTCGGGCTCTGTGGGTGTTTCGGGCTGTGTCGGCTCGCTCGGTTCGTCCGGCTGCTCGGGTTGCGCAGGCTCGTCCGGTTCGCTCGGCTGGACAGTGTTCTGGTCGTCATCTTTGGGCTCATCTTCACTCGGTGCACAAGCTGAAAGTGAGATAAAAAGACATAAAATAAGACTAACGCAAAGAAGTAGTTTTTTTGACATGCAATATTCCCCCTCGTTATTTAAAACGCAAATTAGTATTATATATTATAGCATCTTTATAGAGCAAAAGCAATGCCCGAAATACAGCGCCCATAGGGGCGACCTTTGGCCGTACGATGCGCCACCAAATTTTGAAATAACGGTGTAGGGGCACGGCTTGCCGTGACCGCTGCCCCCCGTCCTGTAGGGGCGACCTTTGGTCGTCCGTCGTATCCCCGTAATGTAGGCGCGACCTTTGGTCGTCCGCATAAAAAACGGGAGAGGCAGAGCCCCTCCCGTGCAATATTAAAGCAATTTAAACCCTTTATCTCAACTTGAAAATATTTGTATCATCGGAAAAGGTCTGCAAACTGTACAGCACAAGGGCATCGGTGATGCCGTGCTCAACAGCGTATGCCGACACCGAGCCGTTAAAATATCTCAAATCAATCATGTGCACCTCTTCATAATCTGACGGTGCAAACTGGGCAAAGGTGTTTCCGTAAGAATCCTTGATAAGCAAAAGGCGTTGTCCGTTTTGCTCACCGCCCCTTATGGTGGTAATGGCTTGATTTCCGCCCATATAAACAGGGTATTTGTCGCTCTCTTCAAGATGCTCACGCTCAAAAATCCCCGAAATCATCTCACCCGAGAGATTATGTTCCATTGTAAGCGAGTATCCGGTGTGCCAACCCTCCAGTCTGTCGGGCACTGCGCCGGGAAGCCCCACCTTGTTATAAGTGGTGCCCAAAAACTCTTCTGAAAAGATCTCAATTTGATAATCATTGCTCGGCACAGTTTCGGGCATATATGCACGATAAGCATAATACGCACCCAAAGATGTCCAGTGATGGTCTGTGCGATAGTAGATATATTCGGTGCTGTGCTCTGAAAGCTCGGTCATGACATCGATTAGTGGAAGCCCCGCCTGCTGTGCCATGTCAAGTAATAGCTTTTGGTCAATTTCAGGCGCAAAGGGGGGCAATTTGTCAGAAAGCACGGCCGCCGCCGTTGGCACCAGCATAAAATGGGTGTTTACCCCGAGTTCAAGCATGATATCGGTAAAACTTGCACTGAACCCAAGGTTTTTTTCATATGCCTCAAGGTCGACAGAGTCCCATTTGTCCATGAGATAATCGTCGTCGGCCAAATAAACACCGCCGCTGTCGCGCCCACCAAGGGCTATTGTAGACAGGGTTTTGCCGGTTATCCAGCTGTCACGTGCCGGAAAATGGTCGGCAACATAGCTCTCAAAACCGTCTGTAAACTCGCCTGACAAAATGCTGTCTGCGCTCAGAGTCGGAAAGGCTTCAAGCAGGCGGTTTTCGGTGTCGGAATAGCTTTTATCGGGCAAAAGCATACCTAAAACGGTAAAACCGAATATGAAAATTATAAAAATACCGCTGATAATCTTGGCTTTCATATAGTTCTCCTTTGCAGCTTAAAATCTAAAATACAAAAACGGATTGTAGGTGCCGTCTACCAAAAATGCAGTTGTCACAAAGAGGGCGATAATCATCAAAGCGGCCTGCACCGTCGCCATCGCCGTCGGTTTTTTGACATCCAAATTGCGCCATGTGCTCAGTCCTATAGGCAGTGAAGCCAGCACGCAAATGGCAAGCAAAGGAGCGGTAGTCATAATTAGGTAGAGCGGTAGGTTGGAAAAAAGAGGCCCAGAGAACATGGCTTTAAGGTATAGCCCTACATTTGGCAAACTGTCAAAGGCAAACAGCACCCAGCCGATTAGCACGGCAAAAAGGGTGTAAATATGGGAGAAAATACGAGGTATTTTGTCCAAAATCTTGAGCAAAAACCGCTTTTCAATGACAAGCAAAGCAAAATAATATAGCCCCCACAGCGCAAAATTCCAACTTGCACCGTGCCAAATACCGGTCGCTGCCCATACAATGAGCAGGTTGAGCGTCTGCCGTGCAGGGCCTTTTCTGTTTCCGCCAAGCGGAATATATACATACTCCCTAAACCATGTACCGAGTGAGATATGCCATCTGCGCCAAAACTCGGTCACACTGCGTGAGATATAGGGGTAGTTAAAGTTCTCCAAAAAGTCAAAGCCGAGGGCACAGCCAAGGCCGATTGCCATATCGGAGTAACCCGAGAAGTCAAAGTAAATTTGAAATGCATAAGCTATAATACCAAGCCAAGCGAGAAGAATACTGCCCTCGCCCGACATAACGGCGGCCGAGGCACTGTCCCACAGCATACCCATATTGTTGGCGAGCAAGACCTTTTTTGACAAGCCGACAACAAAACGGGTGGCACCACGCTCAAAACGGCTGAGGGTATGTGTGCGAGATTTCAGTGCGTTGTCTATCGTCTGATAGCGCACAATAGGCCCAGCTATCAGCTGGGGGAAAAGTGCAACATATGCGCCGAAATCTATGATATTTCGCTGAGCTTGCGCCTCACCACGATAGATATCAATGGTATAACTCATGGTCTGGAAGGTGTAAAAGGAAATGCCTATCGGCAGAGCAAGTTCGGGGAGCGGTAGGCTCAATCCCAAAAGCGAGTTTATATTGAGCACAATAAAATCGGCATACTTAAACACGCCGAGCAAAGATAAATTGATTATAACCGAGGCGACAAGTGCAATTTTCGCCTTGATATTGCCCCTGTTTTTTGCAACGATTGCGCCGTTTATATAATCGACAACGGTCGAAAACAGCATTAAAAGCACATAAATCGGCTCACCCCAAGCGTAAAACAGCAAGCTACAAGCAAAAATAACGCCATTTTTCAGCGACTTGGGAGCGCAAAAATATAGCAAAAGAAAGAGTGGTAAAAATGCGAATAAAAAGCTCAAACTGCTGAATACCATGAATACGCCCCTTTCGACTGTAAATAATATTTTTTAATTTTCAGCCTGTCAAAAACAGGTTTTGACCGATTAAAGGCGGCCGGAAGGCCGCCTTTGTTTAGATTTATTATTCGAAAAGTGCGTTAAAAGCATCAATAGCCTTTTGGGTTTCAGCCTCTGCAAATGCAGTGTACTCCTCATCTGTGGTGCTGTTCATATCGGGTGCACCGCACATCAGAAATGCCACGTAATCGCCGTTTCTGACAACCTGTGCCGCTTGAATTTTGGGCAGGTTCATCGGATATTGCATGGTGTCTGCTTTGACTGCGTCAAGAGTAGCGTTGAGAGCGGTTTCAACTTCCTCGCCCTTGCCTTCTACCGCTTTGACAACCAAAACACGGTCGATATTTGTGTTAATCATCGGGGTAGCGCCTTTGTACTCAACAACAAGAGCAGGGTCAACTCCCATCCACTCCTGAAGCGCGACATCGTCAATTTCCATTACAGAGCCTTCGCCACCGTCAAAAAACTCGCCCTCGGCATATGCGCCTTTAATAGCGTCATATATCTCTTGTGCTGTGTACTCAACTGCGGGCTCTTCGGGCTCTTCCGGTGTGGGCTGCTCGGGTGTGGTCGGATCTTCCGGCTCGGCCGGTTGCTCGCTACAAGCGGCAAAGGAAAATGCCATAATCAGTGCCATCATAATTGCTAAAATCTTTTTCATGTGTGTGTCTGCCTTTCTGTTTTTAAAATTACATTTTTTTATTGGGCGAATTGCCCCTTACAAAGCCTTTAGACGTAGTTTCTCCGAAAAAGTTCCCAATAGTGGGAAAAATATTTTATTTTTTTTGAAAAAGCACATTCGCTCACCAAAAAAAGACTGCACGCAAATGCGCCTTATCGCATAACAATATACCTACTATAATTGACTTTATCACAATAAAAGGGTATAATCAACTCAGTTAATCTAAATTTAAAGGAGATGTAATGAAAAATATACTGCCTGCGCAATTTTTGAAAAATGTCACAAAAGTTGCCGCACCCATTTCACTGCAATTTCTGATAATGTCGGCTGTCAATTTAATTGACACCATCATGGTTGGAAGCTTGGGAGACGGGGCGGTCGCCGCCGCCGGTGCCGGCAACCAAATCTTCTTTTTGCTCAATCTGTTCATCTTTGGCGTAAGTTCGGGGTCGACAGTGTTTTTGGCGCAATTTTGGGGCAAGAAAGATGTCAAAAATGTGCACCGCACTATGGGATACATGCTTACCATAGGGGTAATCGTAGCGCTTATGTTCACCATAGGTGCGGTGTTTTTTCCGCGCATTTTGGTCGGGTTTTATCTGCACGAGCAAGCGGTTATCGACCTTGCCGCAGGCTATATCCGCATAGTCGGCATGAGCTATATAATAACCGCATTGAGCAATATGCTTGCGACAACACTGCGATGTACCGGCAATGTAAAGCTTCCTATGGGAGCGGCAATTACCGCTGTGCTCGTAAATGTTGTGGGCAACTCGGTGCTCATTTTCGGTCTGTTTGGCGCACCCAAGCTCGGACTTGCCGGTGCGGCGATTGCAACTGCCCTTGCCCGATGTATCGAGCTGTTTTTGCTCTTGTACTATACATATAAATATAATCTACCCCCTGCGGTGCGCCTCAAAAGCCTATTTGCCTTTGAAAAAGAGTTTACCAAAAGATATTTTAAAACGGCACTTCCGGTAATATTAAATGAGGTGATATGGTCGGTCGGAATGTCAATGTACACTGTGGCATACGGTTTAATGGGCACAAATACAATGTCAGCGGCGCAGATTGCAAACACCATCATCCAGCTGCTCTTTGTCTTTGCAAGAGGTGTCGGAAACGCAAGCGGAATAATGATGGGTAAAGTAATAGGTGCAGGTGAAATTGAACGGGCAAAGCGAGAAGGGCGACAATTTATGGTCTTCTCGGTGTTGGTCGGTATATTCTCCTGCGTGGTGGTAATGGCAATTACCCCGATATTTTTGGGCTTTTACAATGTCAGCGAGCAGACCTTGCAAATCGCACAAACCATGCTTTGGATACAGGCACCCATGCTGATTATACGCTCGCTCAATGTTATAATAATAGTCGGACTGCTCCGTGCGGGCGGCGATACTATATATTGTCTTGCAGTGGACGGTGGCTCGGTCTGGCTTGTGGGCGTGCCGCTTACACTGTTGGCAGTGCACTTAGGCGCACCGGTAGCGCTGGTCACTGCGGCAATCATGACCGATGAAATTGCAAAACTGCTCGCCTCCTTGCCCCGTGTACGCAGTAATAAATGGGCACGCAGTGTAATAGAGGATATAAAATAGAGTATCACACATAAATTTTCATAAAAAAGCAAATGCTTGACGGTTTTCCCTGTCTAAAGTGGTATAGAGCGTTTCACAATACAAAACAGGAGGAACCAAATATGAAAAAGAAAATGACTATTACCCTTTCGATTTTACTGGCTTTTGTAATGCTTTCTGGCTGTACGCCGAGCAATGCAGACAATCCGATTTCAGTAGGAACTCCCGGCATGACCGAGCAAGGGGTAACCTTGCTTGAAAACATGAGTATGGCAAGTGATTTGTCCGACATCTCGGATGTCATTGAACAGCTGCACAGATCGTCTGACACCGGCGGTGGCTGGTTTAATCGTATTTTCGGCATGGAGACAGTTGTAACGGAGGAAGCGGCGACAGACGATGCCGCACCGATGGAGCCCGAGGCGCCGACCGCTGCACCCGAGCCTACACCGACCTCACCCGAGGGAGAAAACAAAGACTTTTCCGACACAAATGTACAGGTTGAGGGCGTTATGGAGGCCGACATAGTCAAGACAAACGGCGAGTATATCTATGCTTTGGCATATAATCGCTTGATGATTTTCAAGGCGGACGGTGAAAACACCGAGACTATCAGCGACACAAAGCTGTTTGACGACGAGCAAAAATATGACTTTTACCCAAGCGAGATGTTTCTCTACGGTGACAAGCTTGCGATAATCAACTCGGGCTGGGGCTTTTACGACCAAGATGAAAATTATGCCGAGGATATGACAATGGTAGATATCTACGATGTGTCAGATCCCAAAAATCCCGACCTGCTGTCAAGCAGTGGCCAGAGCGGATATTACAACACCTCACGCATGATTGGCGACAATTTGTACCTGATTACAAATTATTATATCTATGATTTTGACGCAGGCATGCCTGAAAGCTATATGCCCAAGCTCATTATGGATGAGGATTACGCAATGGTCGACCCCATTGATGTTTGCATTATGCCTTATCCCTCAACCACACACACGGTTATAAGCAATATTGACGGACAGAGTGGTGACCAATTGGGCACTTTGTCGCTACTTGGCAATGCCGGTGAGATTTATATGAGCGGTGACAATCTCTATCTTGCCAACACAAACTATATTTACGACGAGAGCGAGCCACGCCAAGAGGGTGTGTATGAAGTTATAGATTACAAAAACGGCGAGCAGACCGAGCTTGTGCGCATTACCTTAGGCGATAAGCCCGAGATAGCGGCGACCGGCACCGTGCCGGGCGGACTGCTAAATCAGTTTTCCATGGACGAGTACGGCGGTTACTTCCGTGTGGTCACCACCGACAATTCATATTCCTACACCAGTTACAATGACAAAGAGCACGATTTCCAAAATACTAAATTTCATGGCGAATGGCGCACAAACGGGCTTTATGTGCTCGATTTAGACCTGAATATTGTCGGAAGTGTTGACAAACTTGCAGAAGATGAGCGTGTATACTCGGTGCGATTTGACGGCGATGTCGGATATTTTGTCACCTTCCGTGAGACCGACCCACTGTTTACCGTTGATTTGACCGATCCGACCAATCCTGTGGTGCAGAGCGAGCTGAAAATCCCCGGATTTTCCACCTATATGCAGGTGTACGGAGAGGGCAGATTGTTTGGCATAGGCATGGATGCCGATGAGGAAACCGGAGCGACAAACGGACTTAAACTGTCCATGTTTGACACTTCAGATCCCTTTGATGTGACCGAGATGCACAAGGAAATTACCGACGAGTACGGCTCGGAGGCTCTTTATAACCACAAGGCCATTTTGATAGCACCAAGCAAAGATCTTATCGGATTTGCAAGCTGGGATAGCTATTTTATCTACGGCTACAGCGATGAGGACGGGTTTTATCTGCGCTCCGAGATTTCGCTGAATGAGATGGAGGAGTATTATAGCTACAATATGCGCGGCATGTATATAGGGGAGGATATTTACCTGATAGGCGAGAATATTTTGCTGGTGCTGTCACTCGACACCATGGATGTAGTAGCAACACTGGAATTTTAAGCGCAACAAAGGCCGATGTGATACTCACATCGGCCTTAATATTTACGTAGGGCAAGGGCTCTGCTCTTGCCGTGTGGCGGCGGCTCCATAGCCGCAAACCCTCGTCCAAAACCCATCGTCTTTCGTTTGCGGACGACCGAAGGTCACCCCTACAGGTTGGATTTTTA
>CAYJAS010000071.1:0-3691 GCA_964367895.1 uncultured Oscillospiraceae bacterium
TCACCCGCCGTCCGCTCCGTGCTCGCACGGTATTTCAATCAAACACAGGTGATGATTATGAAACAACAGCTCAAATTACAAGATTTCAAGCCACAATTAACCCTCGAACTGACCTCTTTTTTGGAGCAAATGGCATTTTCAAAGGGCTTTGAAAACGGAAACCCCACGCCGGTACTCGATTGGCTCGATGAATTGCTGCAAAGCCACCGCATCTCACCTTTAGACAGCACTGTTTTGCGCCGTGATGCCATCACACTGCAAAACTTCTTCACCAAGGTTTATAATGATTGCCGACTGGAAAAATCAGTGATAGAGCAATATTTTTCCCCTCTTTTGCAGGGGGAAAACATCTTTGAAAGCGTCACCCTCTCCTCCATGCTACTGCATCATCTGCCCCTTATTCAGCGCGCTTTAAACTGCGATCAAACGGTCGGCGTATACACAACAATTTGCCACAACCTAAGCATACAGGATGATTGGATAGCTTTTCCTTGGCAACCGCCCGAGCCTGTAGCTGATCTAAACGCTTTTCTGTCGGTGCTCGATCGTTCGGATACTTCCGATGCGGTTAAATGGAAACTTCTTCATATCGCCCAAAATGCCACCGCCTGCCTTGCCGAGCTGAATACTATCATGGCTACCCTCAACGAGCATTATCTCAAAAACCTGCCCATGCTAAGTGATATTTTCGGCAGATATCTGCCCCCTCTGCAGGAGTTTTTGTCAAATGCCCCTGAGGAGCAGATTCTACAGCGACTTCACCTTACCCCCGGTAGCAATACTGCAATTTGCTACTCTCCGGCATTTTTCAATGCCGTTTCCCTTGTCTCCTCTGAAGTACCGGAGGGCGAGAGTTTTATGCTTGTCGGCATATTTTTCATGCAAGCGGGTGAGCTTACAAAAGAAAAACCCTCTCAAGAGGATCTTGCCCAAACGCTGAAATGCCTCGGTGAGCCACGCAAATATGAAATCCTCATGTCACTGCTCAACTCGCCGTGCAACGGCAAACAACTCGCCATGCGACTGGGCATAACCCCGGCAACCATATCCCACCATATGTCACAGCTTGTAAAAGCCGGCAGTGTCACCATAAAGAACGCAACCTCAGAGGGTGCCGAATACCATGTCAACCGACAGCTGCTTCTCACCCATCTAAACGCAGTGATTGATATTTTAACTGCAACTACAGGGTAGCGGTCGCAAATAAAAAAGTGAAAATGCATTTGAGAATACAGCAGTAAAATCGAGCAAAACGGCGAAAATCGTAGGCTGTTCCCCGTAAATCAATTTTTTCAAAAAAATGTGTTGACACCTGTCAAATATAGTGGTATAACTATATAGCACTCAAACAGTGCCGAAAAAAGTATATTTTTTTGAAAATAAATATCGGAGGAAAGAATTATGTCCACATTCATGGCAAAAAACGAAACAATCGAGCGTAAGTGGTATATTCTCGACGCAGCAGGCAAGTCGCTGGGACGCACTGCCGCCACCGCCGCCGCAATTCTGCGCGGTAAGCACAAAGTCGAGTACACACCCCATGTTGATTGCGGCGATTTCGTAATCATCATCAACGCAGACAAGGCTGTATTGACCGGCAACAAGCTGATAGACAAATACTATCGCACCCACTCGGGTTATGCAGGCGGCCTTAAAGAAACCCAGTACAAAAAAATCATGGCTGAGCGCCCCCAACTCGCAATGAAGCTTGCAGTTAAGGGCATGCTGCCCAAAAACAGCATCGGCCGTGCTTCGCTTGTCAGAGCCAAGATTTACGCAGGCGATGTCCACAAGCAAGAGGCACAAAAGCCCGAAATCTGGGCTGAATAAGGGGAGGGACGAAGATGTATACACCTAAAAAAGCCTATTTTTATGGCACAGGCAGAAGAAAGAGTTCTGTCGCACGTGTTCGCCTCATTCCCGGTGGCACAGGCGAAATCAAAATAAACAACCGCACCATTGACAGTTATTTCGGCATGGAAACCCTTAAGTACATTGTTCGCCAACCGGTCGAGCTTATCGGTGTAACCTCTAAGTTTGACATGGACATCAAGGTTCACGGTGGCGGTTTCACCGGTCAAGCCGGCGCAATCCGCTTCGGCCTTGCCCGTGCACTTGTACAGGCAGATGCTGAGTATCGCTCGGAACTCAAAAAAGCAGGCTTCCTCACTCGTGACAGCCGCATGAAAGAGCGTAAAAAGTACGGTCTTAAGGCCGCACGTAGAGCTCCCCAGTTCTCAAAGCGCTAATATTCACAATCAAAATGCTCAAAGCCCCCGGAAAATCAAAGTTTTCCGGGGGCTTTTCATATGATGTTACCTTTTTAGCATTTTTCCATAAACATAGTATGGCACAACTCTTTACCGCTTTTGGTTCTAAAGATTTTCTCATATACATTCTTAATCGTTTCGTTGTCTGATTTTTCCTCATGAAGATTGACTAAAAAATCTGCTTCAACCAATATCTGATAGTCGGCGCCGTCAATATCATTGTAAGTATGATGATGTGCTACCAAATAGCACACCCTCTCAATAATATCTTCATCAACATTCAGTTCTGTTAGCATTTGCCTCGCAACCGGAGGGCCTTCCTGCTCCTGAAGCTTCCCATTTGACGAGCCAAACTTCTCTTTTGCAACTTTTATCCCAATATCATGAACATACGCTGCTATCTCTAAGATTTCAAGTGTCTTGCTGTCAAGTTTTTCAGCAATTCCAATCTCTTTTGCAAAGGCATGCACCTTAATAAAATGCTGAATATAATGTGGTTGTCCTTTGTAAAAGTCAATCATTTTGCTTAGCACTTCTCTCATAAGCCTATACCTCCTTTAACAACTTCTGTATTAACAGCAAATACATCTGCCATAAATTGTGCATTTCCGATTTTTGCCGGACTTCCGTTTAAAACTGAAATTCCCATCGCAATTTTTCTCCTTTAGATTTTAAAATGAAACAAATGTTTATTTTGCTACAAGTATATTATAATATATGGGTAACAAAAAAGTCAACCAACCCAAATATGGGTCTTTTTCTTTCATTGACAACTTGCCCTCAATAATGTAAAATACTTGTGGTTATATCCACTGATAGTAAAAGGAGTTTCATAAATAATGAAAAATAAAAATAAAGGTTTCACCTTAGTCGAGCTAATCATCGTCATCGCGGTAATCGCCATTTTGGCGGCGGTGCTAGCGCCTCGCTATATACAATATGTCGAGCGTGCACGTGAGACAAACGACCTTCAAACCGCCACAAATTATATGAAAGCGGCCACGGTCGTCCTTACCGACCTTTCGGTGGGCTTTCACACCTCAGACAACGACTGGTTTGTCTTCAAATGGGGTTACTCCACCAGCCCCGGCGATGGTCTAAACATCCATATGGGCGCAGCCAAGGTGGTAAATGGTATGCCCACCACCTATGACAGCAGTAAACGAGACCTTCTGCTCCAGTACGAGGTCGCCTCTATTATGGGCTGGGAAAACGGTGACGGTGAGTATACCGATGCCGGTGACGCTCCGCTTATCGATAAGCCGCAATCGGCCGCTGCCGCCGAAGTAGGCACCGGTGGCAACTCCTTTATGTTTTATGTAAATGCACGAACAGGCGAGATTTATGTAGACAAAGGCTCTGCGGCATGGGTAAATGAAATCGGCGTAGACGCACCGCTTTTACCGTAGGGTGTCACCCAT
>CAYJAS010000071.1:3791-5323 GCA_964367895.1 uncultured Oscillospiraceae bacterium
CAAAACAAAAATAAGCCGTCAGGATAAGTTCCTGACGGCTTTTCGTTTAAAATTACATATGATCCTTAATATAATTGGCAACGTCTCCGACCGTTTTAAAGCCTTCAAGAGCTGCTTCCTCAATTTCCCCAATGCCAAACTCTTGCTCGATAGCCATCATCATTTCGACAATGTCAATCGAATCGGCATCATACTCATCGACAAAATTGGTGTCAATCGACACCTCCTCCGGGTTTACGCCAAACTGCTCGGCTACTATGTCTTTCAGTTTTTCGATAATCATAAAAAATCTCCATTCCGTGCATAGCACAAATAATTTCTTATAATCTCCAACGCAGTGAAGATTTTTTGGCATCTCGCCCGTCCTCGGGCGCGGCCTTTTACTTTTAATACAGGGTTAGCGTGATTCCTCACATTTTGAAAAGTTTTACTGCATTGATTATAACAAAGCATTGTGCACTTGTAAATATTTTTTTGCTATTTTTTAATGGTCTGCGCCATCTTTTTTTACCGTCATCAGCTCAATGCTTTTTTCAATCTCAGAAATTACTCCCGCCTGCTCAAATTCAACCGCTCTGCAAACGGCATTGTAAATTGCTCGTGCATTTGACGAACCGTGCGCCTTAATAACCGGCTTTGAAACACCGAGCATGGGCGCTCCACCTGTTTCTTTGTAATCCATCTTGTTTTTCATTGAGCGCAGACCGCCTGCAAGTCCTCCGGCGCACATTTTAGTGAACAAACTCTTTGTGAAAATATCCTTGAGCTCGCTCATCATGAACATTGCACAGCCCTCTACCGTTTTGAGGAAAATATTCCCGGTGAATCCATCACAAACCAGCACATCAGCGGCGCCGAGCATTGCCTCACGCCCTTCTAAATGTCCGATAAAGTTGATAATTCCCTTGGCGTGTGCCTGCTTTAGCAGCTCAAAAGTGTCCTTGCGAAGCTGATCTCCCTTGGTATCCTCGGTGCCGTTGTTGAGTAGTGCAACACGTGGAGATTTTACTGCGCATACCGAGCTCATGTAAAAATGTCCCATACATGCAAATTGCAGCAAAAACTCGGGTGTGCAGTCTACATTTGCACCGCAATCGAGCAGTAACATCTTACCGCCCTTAACCGGTATCGTTGTTGTCAGCGCGGCACGGCGAACCCCTTTAATACGCTTTGCGACAAGTGTTGCGCCGGTCAGCAGTGCTCCCGTGTTGCCTGCCGATACCAGCGCCTGCCCTTGTCCCTCGGCAAGCAGTCTGAGAGCAATACTCATACTCGAATCACGCTTTTGGCGAACGGCGAGCGAGGCTTTATCGTCCATATCAACGGTATCGGCGGCATGCACAACACGGATTTTTCCGCCTTTGTACTCGGACAACATCGGGGTTATCACTACCTCGTCACCGACCAATAAAACATCACAAATGCCCGCCTGCGCGGCCAAAATTGCCCCTTTGACAATTTCCTTCGGTGCGTTGTCACCGCCCATTGCATCTATTATAACCGTCATATTATCGCTCCATTCTGCCGTACTT
>CAYJAS010000071.1:5423-9109 GCA_964367895.1 uncultured Oscillospiraceae bacterium
CCTACAGGCAATCTACCCCTTGCATTATCTCGGGCAACATTTGCTCAATTGTATCCAGAGCACGCTGTGCAACGGCGGTATAGCGCATTTTTTTGTCCTTTATGCGCTCGGGCATAGGGGGAAGCAACCCGAAATTGATATTGCTCGGCTGAAAGTTTTTGCCACCGTAGGTGGAAACATATAAACCAAGCGCCCCAAGTGCAGTACATTCGGGAAAAATAATAGACTGTTGTCCTAAAAGTCTCCGTGCAAGGTCAATTCCCGCACACATACCCGAGGCCGCCGACTCAATATACCCCTCAACTCCGGTCATCTGGCCTGCAAAATACAAATTATCCTCACCGTCAAATTTGTAATTTGTGCTGAGCTTTCCGGGTGAGTTTATGTAGCTGTTTCGGTGCATAACACCATATCTGTAAAACTCGGCATTTTCAAGTCCGGGTATCATTGAAAAGACCCGTTTTTGCTCGCCGTGCAGTAAATGTGTCTGAAATCCGACTAAATTGAAAGCGGTTTTGCTTTCATTTTCCGCCCTAAGCTGAACCACGGCATATGGCCTTTCCCCTGTCTGCGGATGCTCCAGCCCCACCGGCTTGAGCGGCCCGTAGCGTAAGGTGTCCACCCCTCTGCGTGCCATAACCTCAACGGGCATACAGCCTTCAAACACGGCGCTATCCTCAAATCCGTGTACAGGGGCTTCCTTGGCCTCCCTAAGTTCACTATGAAAACTCAGATACTGCTCTTTATCCATCGGACAGTTTATATAATCGGGCGTGCCCTTTCCGTATCTCGATGCAAAATAAGCCTTGCTCATGTCAATACTGTCGGCACTTACAATGGGCGCCGCCGCATCATAAAAGTGCAGTGATTGCCCGGTAAGACGCTCAATCTCCTGTGCCATAGCACCCTCTGTAAGTGGCCCTGTGGCAATTATCACGGCACCTTGTGGCACAGTTGTTTGCTCGATATGTTGCACGGTGATATTTGGATGGTTACTGATTTTTTCGGTTACATATGCCGAAAAAGCATCTCTGTCAACCGCCAGCGCTCCGCCTGCCGCCACTGCGCATGCATCTGCCGCCTCAATGATTATACTGCCAACCGCTCTCATCTCCTGCTTAAGCAGTCCGGGAGCGGTGCTTATTGCCGCCCCTCTCAGCGAGTTTGAGCACACCAGTTCGGAGAGAGCGTCGCTGTGGTGCGCCGGTGAGCGCTTTTGCGGTTTCATCTCAACAAGGGTAACTTTAACACCTCTTCGTGCAAGCTGAAATGCCGCCTCACACCCTGCCAGTCCACCGCCTATCACGGTTGCGTGATTATTCGGCATCTGCATTTTCCTCTTTAGCCTTTTTCGCAGTAGTTTTTTTGGCTGTGGTTTTGCTTGCTGCCGCTTTTTTGGTGGTGGTTTTTGCAGTTTTAGAGGTTGTTTTTGCCGTTTTCGAAGCTGTTTTGGTTGTTTTCGAAGTGGTTTTTGCCGTTTTTGAGGTGGTTTTTTTAGCGGTTTTGGCGGTTTTTTCCTCGCCTTCGCCCTCATCTTTAGCTTTAGATTTTGTCGATTTACCCATCGGCGCCTCATATCCGCAACCGGGAACATGGCACATATATTTGCGCTCTTCCTTGGTTGCATGACGATAAACCGTGCCGTCACATTTGGGGCATTTTTTATTTGTTGGGCTGTCCCATGTCATAAATGCGCACTCGGGATTTTTTTCGCAGCCGTAATAAGCATATCCTTTTTTGCTCTTTTTCTTGAGCAGTTTTGCCCCGCATACCGGGCAGGGCACACCTGCCTCTTGAGTAATGGGACGGGTATTTTTGCAATCGGGATATCCCGGGCAGGCCAAAAACTTTCCAAATCTGCCGCTTTTTATGACCATATTTTTACCGCAAAGCTCACAAATTTCCTCTGTTTCCTCGTCTTTGACCTTAATGCGCTTTTTATCGAGGTCTATCTCCGCTTGCTGCAGGCGAGCGTCAAAATCGCTGTAAAACTCGCCGAGCAGTTTGCGATAATCGGTTTTTCCGGTCTCGACATCGTCCAGTCTATCCTCCATATTGGCGGTAAACTGCAAATCTATAATATTGGTAAACTTGTCTATCATCAGGTCTGTAACAGCTTCACCCAGCATAGTCGGACGAAGTGCCTTTGCCTCTTTTGCGACATACTCTCTGTCGAGCACAACGCTTATAGTAGGCGCATAAGTGCTCGGTCTGCCCACACCTTGTTCCTCCATCGCCTTGATAAGGCTGGCTTCGGTGTATCTCGGCGGTGGCTGTGTGAAATGCTGTTTGGGTGTCAAGTTTTTAAGGGCGGGCGCATCGCCTTCATTCAGCTTGGGAAGTGCCGATGAGTCTTCATCTTCCTCATGGTCACGCCCTTCTTCATACAACGCCAAAAAGCCGGGGAATATGACCGTTTGTCCGCTTGCACGGAAAATATGGCCACCGCACTCAATATCTGCCGATACGACATCAAACAGCGCCTCGCTCATTTGGCTTGCTATAAATCTGCTCCAAATCAGCCTGTAAAGCTTCAATTGGTCGGCAGTAAGGCTTTTTTTGATACCGTCCGGGGTAAGTTCCGGATTTGACGGACGAATTGCTTCATGAGCGTCCTGTGAACCCTTTTTGGAGCGGAAAACACGTGGCTTTGACGGGCGATACTCCTTGCCAAAGCGGCTGTCTATAAGGTTTGCGGCACCGTCCAGCGCCTCTTGTGACAGCCTGAGCGAGTCGGTACGCATATAGGTGATAAGACCGGTTGCGCCCAGTCCCTCAAGCTCTACGCCCTCGTATAATTCCTGGGCAACAGACATTGTTCTGCGTGCCGTCATTCCAAGTTTACGTGATGCCTCCTGCTGTAATGTGGAGGTGATAAACGGCGGTGCCGGTTGGCGCTTTCTCTTTGAGTTTTTCACCGTCTTAACGGTAAAGGTCTTACCGCTTACATCGTCTAAAACCTGCTGTGTTTGCTGTTCATTTTCCAGTTCTTTTTTGCCTTTTAGGTCGCCGTGATAAGAAGCTGAAAACTCCTTATTGTCATGTTGCAGCAGCGCCGATATAGACCAATATTCTTTTGGCACAAAGGCTTTAATATCACGCTCTCTGTCGACAATCATTCTGGTTACTACCGACTGCACACGCCCTGCTGAAAGGCCTGTGCGCACCTTGCGCCATAAAAAGGGAGACAGCTTATACCCGACTATTCGGTCAAGTATTCTTCTCGCCTGTTGTGCGTCCACCAAATCCATATCGATCTCACGAGGGCTTTGCACCGCCTCTGTGACCGCTTTTTTGGTGATTTCATTGAAGGTTATGCGCTTTGTTTTGTGCTCACTCAATCCCAAAAGCTGCTGAAGATGCCAAGATATAGCCTCACCCTCTCTATCGGGGTCGGTTGCGAGATAGACCATATCGGCGCTGTCTGCTGCCGACTTGAGCTCACTGATTATCTTGTCCTTGCCCTCTATCGGGATATAGCTTGCCTCAAAGGTGCTGTTTTCAATGTCAACACCCATGACCTTTTTGGGCAAATCACGCAAATGTCCCATGGACGCTTTGACATGATAGTCGCCACCTAAGTATTTTGTAATTGTCTTTGCTTTTGCCGGGGATTCAACTATAAGCAATTTTGCCATTATTTTGCCTCCGAATTATGTGATTGCATTTATTATTTTAAATGGTGC
>CAYJAS010000072.1:0-8902 GCA_964367895.1 uncultured Oscillospiraceae bacterium
TAGACAGCAACGGCGATGTACTTTACATGATCGTTGATGTTAACGGCGCAGACCTTACAGGCGCAATTACACTCGTTCCCTAACCCCTAACCCTAATTAAAAAAACGCCCTTCGGGGCGTTTTTTTTCTGCCCCAAAATCATATTTTTTTGTTTTTTACCCCCCACCCCCCACGCAATTCGCAAACCCCGTAGGGTCACGGCTTGCCGTGACCGCCCGACAACGGAATGGTCAAGACCATTCCCTACATGCGTAAACACGGGCGGCCAATGACCGCCCCTACTTGCTTTTTTCCGTCTTTTGCGGTAAAATATATAAAAAACAAAAAAAGGACTGTTTTATGGAAATATTACTGCTAAAATGCGGCGAACTTGTGCTGAAAGGCCTTAATCGCCGAAAATTTGAGGATCGCCTGTGTACCGTCGTCCGCCGCCGCCTTGCCCCACTCGGCGATTTTGACGTGTACTCCTCACAATCCATCGTGTATGTCACCCCAAAAGGCGATGAAAACATGAAAACCGCCGCCGATATCTGCGCCGATATTTTCGGCATCGTCACAATTTATACCGCCGCTCTGTGCGAAAAAAATATTGACGATATAAACGCCACCGCACAGCAATATCTCGCCGAAAAACTGCGAAATGCCAAAACCTTTAAGGTGGAAACCAAACGTGCCGACAAGCGTTTTGCAATGACTTCGCCACAAATCTCGCGTGAGGTCGGTGGGCATCTGCATGACGCTTTTGAAAATCTCACCCCAAAAATGGAAAATCCCGATATCACCGTCAGAATTGAAATCCGTGAGAAAAACGCCTTTATCACCTCTGACCCTCGCCCCGGTGCCGGCGGTATGCCCCACGGCACAAACGGCAGGGCGATGCTTCTGCTGTCGGGCGGTATTGACTCGCCGGTCGCAGGGTATATGGCGGCAAAGCGTGGGCTTGAGCTGGAGGGGGTGCACTTTCACAGTCCGCCGTTTACTTCACAGCAGGCTCTTGATAAGGTGCTAAAGCTCGCCGCCCTCCTCGCAAATAAAGTTGGCAAGATGTATGTGAATATCGTGCCCTTTACCGACATTCAACAGCAGATTGCAAAGCATTGCCATGAGGATTATTTTACCCTTGTGATGCGCAGGATTATGATGCGTATCGCAGAGCGGTTGGCGCAAAAGGGAAATTGCGGTGCGCTCGTCACCGGCGAGAGCCTCGGCCAGGTGGCAAGCCAGACCATGGAGGCCATCGGCGTGACCAATGCCGTGTGCAATTTGCCGGTTTTTCGGCCGTGTATCGGGCTGGATAAAGAGGAAATTGTGGCGATTTCACGCAAAATCGGCACTTTTGACACCTCGATTTTGCCGTTTGAGGACTGCTGTACCGTGTTTACGCCCAAGCATCCGCAGACCAAGCCACGCCTTGATAAGGTGGAGCTTCAGGAGCAACCGCTTGACATCGAAGGGTTGATAGAACAGGCGATTGCGCAGACTCAGCGTGTGGAAATCGAGAGGGGGAGCGTGGTATGATTTGTGAAATTATCGCCGTCGGGACAGAGCTTTTGCTCGGAAGTATCGCAAATACAAACGGACAGAAAATCTCGCAGATGCTGTCAGAGCACGGCATTGCGGTGTATTATCACACGGTGTGCGGTGACAATCCGGCTCGTTTGACGGCGGCACTTGACATCGCCAAAAACCGTGCTGATATTATCATCACCACAGGAGGTCTCGGGCCGACGGCAGACGATCTGACCAAGGAGACCATTGCCGCCGCATTTGGCAAAAAACTTGTGCTCGACCCCGTCCAGCACAAGCGCCTTCACGACCGTATGGGAACTTCTTTTACCCCCAACAACGAAAAACAGGCATTTTTGCCCGAGGATTGCACCCCGCTCGACAATGAGTTTGGCACGGCGCCGGGCTGTGCATTTTTGGCGGAGGGAACTCATGTTATCATGCTCCCCGGCCCGCCGAGTGAGTGCATTCCTATGTTTAAAAACGGGGGATTGCCATATCTCAGGGCGCTGACCGGCGGAGTTATCGCCTCCTTTTACCTGCGCATTTTCGGCATGGGCGAATCGACCGCCGAGCATATGTTGACACCGCTGATTAACAGCCTCAATGGGGTGACTGCGGCGACCTATGCCGGTGGCGGCGAATGTCAAATCCGTGTCACCGCCATGGGCGAGACCTATGAGCAGGCCGAGAGCGCATGCACCCCGGTGGTCGCCGAGATGCGCCGCATTTTGGGCGATGTCGTGTACGGCGTCAACGTTGATAGCCTTGAGCAGGTGGTCGTAAGTGGGCTTTGTGAGCGGAAATTGACACTTGCCACCGCCGAAAGTTGCACAGGCGGTTTGCTTTCCAAGCGAATTACCGATATTTCGGGCAGTTCGGCCTGCTTTGTAGGTGGGTTTGTCACTTATAGCAATGAGATGAAGATGCGCTCGCTCGGCGTGAGCGAGAAATCGCTTGCGCAGTATGGCGCGGTCAGCGAACAGGTTGCCATTGAGATGGCACGGGGCGCACGAGTAAATGCCGGCGCAGATATCGGCATCGGCATCACCGGAATTGCCGGGCCGGAGGGCGGGAGTGAGCAAAAACCGGTCGGCACGGTGTTTATAGCTATCGCACATCAGGGCGGTGAGCGTGTAATTCAAATACCTCTGCGCAAGAGGCGCACCAGAGAAAATGTCCGCACGACGGCGGCAGGATATGCCCTCGACTTAATCAGGCGTGAAATCGGCATTTAAATATTTATAGCGTGTCGGCGCAATCTAGAAGGGCGGAGGAAATCCGCCTTTTTTTTGTGTAGATATCTGAACTCTTGAAAATGCTGATAAATTGATGTATAATTAAAGCAAAGTCGAATAAATAATCAAGAGGAGCGCTGAACATGGTAAATGAAACCGGCAATATGAAATCGATTTTTGTATCAAGCACTTTTAGGGACATGCACTTTGAGCGTGATGTCATTGAACGCAGGGTTCGCCCGGTAATTGATGAGTTTGCAAAAGAGTTTGGCAAAAATGTGCGATTTGTTGATTTACGTATGGGCATAGACACTACAAATGAAGAGAGCGAGCAGGAGAGCGGTACAAAGATAATAAAAACCTGCCTTCAAGAGATTGACAACACAAGACCGTATATGATTATTTTGCTCGGCGAGCGTTATGGCTGGCTTCCCGAGGTCGATTTGCTTCGTGATGTTGCCAGAGCTAAAAATTATCAGCTGAGCGATGTGCAAAAGAGCATTACCGAGCTGGAAATTGAGTACGGCGCATTTAAAGATGACAGTCAACTTGAAAAGTGCCTGTTTTATATCCGTGAGCCGCTGCCCAAAGAGCAGATGGACATTGACATTGTTGACACATATTTCGAAACCGACCCGATTTTGCAGACAAAGCTTGCCGCACTCAAAGCCCGTATAATCAATTCCGGTGCAAAAATAAGACATTACAGCTGTGAATGGAATACTTTTGAAAATCAGGTTGTTGTGCCCGATAGCTTTGCGGATATGGTGGTCTCCGATGTTAAGAGCCTGTTTGAAAGAGAGTTTGAGCGCAAAGAAGAGTTGAGTTGGCAGCAACGTGAAGATGTCGGATTTGAGCTGCTCAGAGAGCGCAAGGCGAGCTATTTCGCCGGTAGGGAAGAGGTGCTTGAGCATTGCTTGCAAACAGTTAGGCAACCGGAAACACGCCTGTTTATCATGCAAGGTGAGGCCGGTAGCGGAAAGAGCACTTTGATGTCGGTCATGGCAAAACGGCTGATGGAGCATGGCGAGGTATTTTTCTTTGCAAGCGGAAACGGTGCAAACTCACAGACGGTACATTCTATGGTCAAACAGATTGTCTATCGACTTGAAACGGTACTCGGTGTAGAGCAACATTTTGACCCGCAGGGTGGAGTGCAAGACGACGGAGAGGGCAATTCGCAAGACGATTGGCTCGATGTGCTACAGGAGCTTATGGTGCAGTATAAAGAGCAAAACGGAAAACCCTTTTACATAGTTTGCGATGCGCTTGACCAGCTGTCTTTCAGCAGTGACACCTTCGCATTTAGATGGCTTCCAAAGCATATTGAGGACTGTTTTACTTATGTTGTGTCCTGCCTGTCCGAGGTTGAGATAAGCCCACGGCATAGGCACAGTGAGGCTTGCGTTCGTTATCATTTGCCCAAGCTTGAGGCGGTGGACAAGCCGGAGATTGTGCGTGAACTGCTTAGCACCAGCGGAAAGCAACTGCACGAGTCGGTAGTAGAGGCGATAGCAAAGGTGCCGGCCTCCGACAATCCGCTTTACCTTTCTATGATGGTGCAGAGGCTGACCATACTCGACCGAGATGATTTCAAAAAGATAGAGCGTGCGGGAGACGGTATACAGGGCATAAACCGAGAGTTACTGCGCATAGTCAGAAAAACTCCACAAACGGTGGAGGGCATTTGTGCCACCTTTATAAATGAGATCAGTGAGCGGATAAACCCGTCAATTTGCGAGGATATTGTCGCATTTATCGCCTGCTCAAGGCGTGGGCTCAGAGAGAGAGATTTAATCGCACTTTACACCAAAGATGGAAGCAAATGGGTAAGCGCCGATTTTGCTCTGCTTAAGCTGTATTTAGCACCATTTTTGATATTCCGTGAAGATGGGCGAATTGACTTTTTGCACGCCTCAATACGCAAGGGAATATTAAATCAAATCAGCAGCGACTATTATTATGAAGATATTTTGGAGTATTTGAAAGATCGCCCAATGGAGGATGATTTGAAGATATCCGAGATAGTTTGGCATGCCTATAAGGCAGACGATAAGGCATTTTTAACCGGCTTTTTAGCAAGGGTTAACGGATACACAAGCCGTTTTCGAGATGTCATAGGAAAAGAACTCGCCGATATTGCGCTCGAGCCCACAGATGGTACTTTTTGGGTTGAAGATTTTATTGACTCGGCTACGGAAAATAATGCGGCAGAAGAATTTATAGACTTTATGTATAAAGATTTCGAAGGGGCATTTACCCATTCGATAGCTCAGCTTGAGGTGGTGTTGCCACTTATGCATAAAATTGTAGAAGTTGCAAAGCATATTGCCGAAACCGACGGAAGCACCGGAGCAAGGGAGTCGGAAAGCTTGTGTTACTTGAAGCTGGGTAGAATATACGACAGCTTGGGAGAAATGCAACTTGCGATTGAGATGTTTGAAAAATATGTGCAAAATGTAAAACAGCTCATGGAGGAAGATGAAACCGACGACAACCGTCTCGGCCTTGAAATGGGTTACAGATATTTGGGAAATGCTTATAAAAATGTCGGCAGATACAGTGACGCACTCAACATATTAAAACAAGGAAATGCGCTTGCATTACGGGCATTGATAAACACTGATGAGCCAAGTGCATATGCAACTGCGATGAGCAGCTATCTGCGCCTTGGCAATGGATATGAGGTAATGGGGCGCCATGAAAAAGCACTTGAAGCATTTATCATGGCTCGCAATATCGCAAAAAAGATGCATGAAGAGCACAGAAATGAATCAACCCTTTCAAACCTTGCAGACACCTATTGTAACTTGGGAGACGTGTACAAAAACCTTGGGCAGTACGAAAATGCAATTGAAATGTTCCGTGGTTATTATGACATTTCTCAAAACCTTTTTGATAAGTTTGGCGGTTTGCAGCAGCTTCAAGAGCTTGGATACAGCTGTAGCAGATTAGGTGGAATTTACCTGACTGTCGGAAGAAACCGTGAAGCGATTGAAAAGTTTGAGAAGGGCAAAAAAATTGCTGAACAGGTGTGCAATGAACTGCAAACACCGGTTGCAATGCAAGCGCTTTCCAACGAGTATACAAATATGGGATTGATTTACGGAGATCTGGGGCAGAATGATAAGGCACTTCAAATGTTCTTAGAGGCAAAAGACCTGTCAGAGCAGATTTATCAAAAAACCGGTACCGCTGTAGCCCTTAGAAACTTTTGCATTGATCTGACCAATTTAGGAGACACTTATCAAGCTTTCGGAAAATATAATGAAGCTCTTGAAAGCTTTGAACAGGCAAAAGAGTTGATAGAGCAGGTACTTGAGCAGACAGACGCAGTAATGGACAAAGTAAACTTGGCAATTGCTCACGGTAGAATAGGAAACATACTTCAGCATTTGGGAGATAACCGAGGTGCGATTGAAGCTCATCTTGCTGCAAAAGAAATTACAGCACAGATTGTAGAGGACGATGAGGGGCACGATGTTAAGTTTACAATCAGCAATACCTATAATAGCTTAGGAAACCTATATGAAAAAACAGGTGACCTTAAAAATACACTGGCTTATTTTGAGGCAGACAAAGATTTATGTGAATATCTGTTTAAGAAAGTTAACAACAGCACTGTGGAAGCTAAGCTTGCCATCGCATACAACCGTCTTGCACGTGTGTATGTTAAATTAAAGCAATATGACAAGGCTCAAGAACTGTATGCTTTGGAACGGGATATTGTAGAGCGAGCGGCTAAAGAGAGCGATTCTCCGCAAGCAATCTCCGATTTGGCAATACATTACTGTTTTGTCGGTAGGCTGTACATGGAGCAAAGGAGCAATGAAAAAGCTCTTGAAATGTTCAAACTGTCCCAGGAGCTTAGCGAGAAGTATCACGACGCACAAGGCACTATTTTTTCAAAACGTGAGCTGGCAATTGCGACGCGTGATGTCGCAATTGCTTATCAGAGCTTGGGTGATTATGAACAGGCAATATCGCTGTTTAACCAAAGCAAAGATATGCTAGAGGAGGTGCTAAATGCGGCACCTGATAAGCTGTCTTATAGTCAAGATTTGGCGTTAACCTGTGCTCGGTTGGGTAGCATATATCATATTGTCGGCAGAACCGGCGAGGCGCTGGAACTATTAAAGCACAGTGTATCCGATTTGGAAGGCCTGTGTGCACAGCCTCAATGGTATTCTTATAAAGAGGATTTGCTTTATTGCTATGCAGAGATTGTGACAGTTTATGAGGCGATCGGTGACAGTCAATCGGCAGAGCAAACGGCAAAAAAACGAGACGAGCTCCAAAACCGAAAGCAAGATTAAAAAATAAAAAGCTCGGCGGAAGTGATTTTCGCCGAGTTTTTTTAATTTTAAACCATCATTATATTTCCGTTATTCGTTGTAGGGGCGGTCATTGGCCGCCCGCCGATCCCGTGTATTGTAGGGCAAGGGCTCTGCTCTTGCCGTGTTGAGCTATTTTCCTTTTTTGCATAACAGCTCACTTGCCCCGACGGCAATAAACAGCACAGCGGCGGCATCTTGCACAAACTGTGTGTTTCCACTCGAATAATAAGCGGCAACAGCCGAGCAAACGGTACCGAGCAAAGCGGCAACCGAGGCATTTTTAATATCAATTCTCCTGTGCTTAATATGGGAGTAAAGGGCAGGAGGCGCACATGTCAAATAATACAGCAGATTTGTCGAACGGGCGATTTGCCCGGGCATATCGGTGAGAGCGCTCATGTAGAGCAGAAGCAGAGTTCCGCCCCCAACCCCGGCACCGGTCAGCCCGCCGGCAAGCACTCCGACGAGCAGCGAAATAACGGCGCTCACAGCAGCAAAGTCCGCACACCGCCCAATATAAGCAGTGCGCCGAAAATGCGGCGTAGCCAAAATGTCGGCAGGCGAGAAAATATGCGGTCACTCAATTGCCCTCCGATTGCTCCGCCTATCAGATAAGGCAGTGAGACAGCCAAGTCGAAATGCCCCCTGACAAGGTAAATTATGGCCGAAACGGCGCAAACCGGCAGAAGCACAAAAACAGAGGTGGCAAATGCCTTACGGCTTTCGATTTTTACAAAGTAAATGAGCAGTGGTACAAGTAAAACACCTCCGCCACCGCCGAGAAATCCTGCCACTGTGCCTGCTACCGCTCCCGATATGCCGTATTTCACCTTTTGACTCACACGCCCACCTCTTTCAGTTGTAGTATTTGACAAACAAGGCAAATTATATCTCTTAGGTGTTGATTTGTTAGCGGAAATAGGGTAGAATATCATAAAATGTTGCAAATGTGCGTTTGCGACGGCAAGAGAAGACTTTGACGTTAGGAAAGAAAATGAGGCTTAGAAAGATGAAATATAAGATAAAGGCTGCTATTGCCACACTATGTGTGACGGCTACTGTGCTTTCGGGATGCTCGGTGATGAGCTTTAACAATCCCGAAGATCTAAAGGACAAGCAGGAGCAGGCAGAGGATTTATTGCTGGAGATTGAGCAGGTCAAGGCGATTGATATGGAAGCTGAGCCGCTAATTTACAGCGAAGATTTGCAAAATGCCGCCGGCAATGTGCTGGCGACCTATAAGGCGACCATGCCGCAATTTGTCGATGATGGGGCAAAAAGTGCCGCTTTTACACGCATAAATGACACAATTCAGGCCGAGTTTGATGCGCTTAGACAGGATTCTGAGAGCTTTTTCAACCTTATTCGCACCTTTTACGGTGAAACCTTTGACACGGCAGAGGTAAAAGAGGAGCCCTTTGCGGTCAATTTTTCTTATAAGATTTATGACTCATCACCCGAGTATGCTTCGGTGCTTTACACATATAATTTGCTCAACACAGAGGGGAGATCGGTCTTTTACAGCGCCCATACTTTTTTAACCGGCAATGGCTGGGAATTGAATATTTACGAGTTGTTCGGAGAAATGTCCGAGCAAGCGGAGCAAACCATGCTGACCGAGCTCACTGTCTGGTGCAAAATGAACGATTTGCCGACAGAGCTTCTGTCAGATCTTACTTTAGAGGATTTTTCGGGCGACTTCCTTTTGTCTGAAGACAGCTTTATATTGCTCACAGATCCATTTTTCTTTTCGGCTGACAACGCCGAGAGTTATGTTGTACAGTTGCCGCTTGAGGAGTTTGCGCCATTTATCAGCGAGCT
>CAYJAS010000073.1:0-5680 GCA_964367895.1 uncultured Oscillospiraceae bacterium
CGTACTCCAAAACACTTTGACGCAGCAGGGGGCTGAATTTCGCTTTGCAAAACCGGTTCGGATAATATCGGTTACCCTAGGGTGACAGTAGTAGACCAAGCACGCCTGCGGACAAAGCTTTAAGAGTTTGGGTAGCGTCTGGGCTTCGATTGTCACCCTGATAACACGCATAGCTAAACTTCCACTATAAATTTCATTTGCGAGTTTACAAGCAACAATACGACCAACATTCCTGGCAGAAACAGCGAAGGATATCACCTGCCCACTACTTGTCTAACACACCAAAGGCATGTGCTTTTCTCTTGGAAATCGACAAAACATGTGTTAGACACTGCTTCTTCAACAGATAAACTTTTCATTGGCTTAGATGCAGAGACGCACTGCGCTGTTGATGACGGAACGCTTGCAGAAAACCAAATTGTTGACCGGATAATAGAAAGATTAATATAAAAGCGTGTTGAGTTTGTGTTAGAACGAATTTTTATGTAACCGGCTAACGACTTAAAAGCCGCCGAGTGATCGGCGGCTTTTTCACGTCTAAAGTCTACATCGTGGCCACAAAGTCGCCACACATCCCCATCAGATGTCCTGTCCAAGCCACTCCCCATATATATTTCAGTTTGCTTGCTCACTATTTTGACAGAACCTTTGTGGCTATTATAAGCTATGTTTTACTCATAATTATCGGAAGGGGTTAAAGCTCTACGAACGACTTTGAGGGGCAGCTCGCACCGCGTTTTCACAATAAAAAAACACCAAAAACTCCATGTTCCTCGATAAAATGCTTTTAAATGGAAGCTTTTTAACAAGGAGGAGCTTTTGGTGTTTATCATTTGTCTGTGGTCAGTGAAATAGATGTCGCTCGGTTGGGTAAAGTCGGATGCAATAGCGCCGAACTGCCTCTCTTTTACTTGCCAAACACTTTGCTGTTTCGCATATAGGCCAAATCTGCAAAGTTGATTTTATTGTCTCCGTTTGAGTCCAAGGCGGCATTGTAACCGGCATCGCCTGCCTTTTTGTTGTAGGTGACAGGTGAGACCACGGCTATCAAATCTGCCACATCGACAGTGCCGTTGCCGTTTGAGTCACCCTTCACGGCAAACAGTGTGGGAAAGTCAATTGTTTCGCTCCACGGTATAGCCTGTTCTCCGCTCGGGTTGTCGGTGTTGTATTTTGCGACCCCGGCGTTGAGCGCCGAGAGAAGCGTGTTATAAGTAGTGCCACCAACACTTGCCGAGATGGTACCGTCCTGTGTAAAGGACACGACGTTACTGCTCGTGCCCGGACCTTCGCCTATCTCGTTATTCGCAACGCTTGATAGCCAGTATGCGTTTACCACATCGCCGTAATTAGAGTACACCACGCCCAAGGTTTGTGCGCCGTTTAGCGTGCCGATGTTGTAGACGTTATTGACTCGTCCGGTAGAAGTGTTTGCGCCGACCACGCCACACGGGAAATCATCTGTAGACACGGAGCTTACGATGCTTTTGTTGTACACATTCACAATATCGCCATTGTTATACCCCACCGCACCGCCGACGGTACTGCTGTCTGTATTTTCGGTAAGATTGACACTGCCGCCCGTATTAGCGGAGTTTATGAGCAGCCCGTAGTTTCGACCGACTAAGCCACCGACATTTACATCGTCACCGTTCTCCTTAACGAAATTGACCTCGCCAAAAAAGCGCGCGTGTGTGATCGTGCCTCTGTTTAACCCGGCAATTCCGCCGATATTTACATAGCTCCACGTTCCGGTCACTTCACCGTTAAAGGAAACATTGTCTAAGCGTCCCCCTGTCTGCACTTCGTTTGCCACGCCGCCCGTTGCGCCTCCGTACGATACCGAACCGTGCATACGCAGGTTTTTGACCACGCCTTCCGCTCCGACCACATGAAACAGGCCACCTTTGTCAGAGTAAAGGCCGGTGATCGTGTGGCCGTCACCATCAAATGTGCCAGAATAGTATTGGTTTTTGGACAGTGTCCATCGATGTGCCGACAAATTAATGTCACCCGTCAGTTTGATATCTGCATTGTGCAAATCAAGCGAAGTGTCATCAAAGTTTTTGGTAAACCACGCAAGCTCCTCTGCCGTGTCGATTTCGTAATCGCCGTTTGGCGCCCGTGGTGGCTCTACCACTACCGCATCTTCTACCCAAAGGGTCTCCGGCATGCGGAAAAAGAAGGGATAGGGGTTGCCGCTCGAATAGTTTTGTATATCAAGCGCGTTCTCTCCACGGTCTTGTCTATATGCTTCTATACCCTCGTTTAGTGCTAAAAGCAAGGACTCTCCGCTCGATGTGACCGCAGCGGTAGTAAAGGAACTTCCGGCCGCCGTGCCACTGCCCACGCCGCGCTCTGCCACACCGTCAAGATAAAAGGCCTCGGTTACCGTGCCGCTGATGTTTTCTCCGATGACTCCGCCGGTGCGTGACGGATCGCCGCTCACTGCGCCTGTGTTGTAGCTGGCCCAAAGGGTCGCATCAGTGCCCTCATCTGTCTCTTCAATAATGTTTAGTCCGATAATGCCGCCGGCCGTTCCGCGTATCGTCGGGTCACCCAGCGGTTTGTATTCCGGCGCTGTTACCGACCCCGTGTTATAGCAAGCGACGACCGTGCCGATATTTCTGCCGACCACGCCGCCGACCGTGATATGCGATATGTCAAAAGGGATGTTCTCGACTGTGCCATCCGCTCCCACTACGCCCTCGCCGCTGTACACACAGCCCGCCACCACACCGAAGGTGCCAATCCGGTTATCAGAGTAACGCCAATTGTGGCCGACGACACCGCCCGAAAGCCCCCCACCGCGAACTGTCCCCGTCGCGGTGCAATGGATCACCGTGCCGCCCTCATTGAATCCGACCACGCCGCCTATGGTACCACTTGACTCCCCTTGCACCGCAACATGGCTTGTGACGTTGCTGATCAGGCCGCCCTGATTGTCTGCGACCACGCCGCCGGCATAGCCCCAGCCTGTGACCGTGCCCGAAACGGTAACATTTTGTATAACAGCAGGACTTGATACAGTACCAAACAGCCCGACAATGCTACCACTCTCCACGTTTAGACCCGTGATATGGCGTCCGCCTCCGTCAAACGTGCCTCTAAACCCTAAGATCGGTGTCCACGGATGTTCGCCAAGATCGATGTCGCCTGTTAGTTTTATTGTTGCGCCCCAAACATTGGATTTATCCATATTTTGGGCTATCCACGCAAGCTCTGCCCCTGTTCCCACTTTATAGTATGTAAATTGGCTGTCCATTTCAGGCTGCTTCACGCTCTCGCCGTCCCACGGCTCGGCCGCCTCGGCGGAAAGTGGGAGTGTTGCCATCAAACATATGGCGAGTATCAGCAGGGATAGTAATCGTTTCATAAAAACCTCCAAGATTATATTGTCGGTGTTTGCCCTCTTATCCGATAATTGTAGCACATAAACGCTGCGGTTTCAACGGACTTCAGGCATTTCGTTATTGAAAAAGGGCGAGTTTGGCATAGATGCTTTGTTGTCTGTATAGCCTCGTTTTTTGGCCAAACAATCACAAAAGCCCGCTCTTGACTTTCGTCAAAAGCGGGCTTTATACTGTTGTCTGTGCTCAGTGAAATAGATGTCATTTGGTTTGGATCGGTTGAAGGGCAAGGAGCCGAACTCTCGTAAGTATATCTTCCCTCATAAACATTTGCGTCGATGTCTTTTCTGATAGCTTTACATGAAATACCTAAAATCATAAGCTTTGTTATAAATTGCCTCATCTTGCTTAGACATTCGAGATAAAATCTTTGCATAATCTAAAGTCACAGGCAGACCTTTATATAAACTATCTCCGCTATTCCAATTCATTTTGGTAAGCATCAAAATCTCTTTTACCAATATATCACCGGACGATTTGCCATGATATCGTTTTACAAAGATCGGCGTAGGGATTCCACGACTGTTTTTATAGTAGTTAAACCTTCCGGCAAGATCTTGGTGCACTATACTTCCATGCGTCCACAGTAAAAAACTGTTTTCGCTCAGTTGAATTGTTGTCCCACGCTTAACAGGAAAGCCCTCCGCATCTTTTGATGCTTGTTGTCCAAACCTTAATGCTCTCCAAGGCGAATAGGATTGTATTTGTAGTAATTCGATATTTTCTATCCCTTCAAACGCCTGTGTTATTCCTATAATCTCCTCCTTCAAAAATGGAGTGGTTTTATGAACGACTATGCGGTTTAAAGTTACCGTTGGATTGCTACGATAATACTGCTCTCGTAGTTCAGCCATCATAGCGCGCGCCTCATCACAATCCATATAAGGATTTTTCTTGCCCCAATAAAGCGGATTGTCGATCTTGCGTAAAATCATTTTAATTCCAGTTCCTGTTGAATCAAAAAGTTGGCTGCATCCAATACAAATCCCATTTTCGCTGGATTGAGCGTAACTTACCCCTACATATGCCGTTCCATTTTCAATATCGCTTGGATGCCACAACACACCTGACGCTTTCGCATATATGCTCGTTGATAAACCCCACATAACCTTACACATATCTGTCGACTTAGTGGAACGTTCTTCAACAAACTGAATTTTCATCCCTTTATCCGTTGCGTACAACTTGATCGCGTCATGCAAATTGAAGTCAGCTGAAATTTCTTTAGATTCTCTGAAATGTTTAAAGATTTCAGGGATATAAATGATCAATATATCGAAGTCTGTTAACTTTAAAGCGAAATTGTCGATGCCACGTTTCAGAAAAGCAAGAAACTCTATCGGTTTCATTTTTAAGATTGTGCTTCCTTTATATCCTATGCATATGTTTGGTGTTTCAGATGTTGGGATAATGAGTGGTCGTCTGAAGCATTGCAAGAAGCCTTCGTAATTGATAATGGCCTGATCCTTTCCCGAAGTAGGATGTCCCATATTTAACCTGTTAAGATGAGATATTATCTCTTGCATTTTTTCATCGGGGGCTAAAACTGCCAGCTGAATTGGAGAGCGCACAGAACCTTCAGCTGCATACGAGTAATCTATAGGACCATATTTTACAAGCCCTTTCAGTTGCGCAATGCTTAGTTTGTTTTTGTCTTTTTCTGAAAAGGACATAAGTGGCTCGGGATAAATCCATGCCGGCAAGCTTGGCCAATCATCATTTCTATTTACTCCTCCGCAACTCATCGCAGGGACAGCAAATTCAATTTGGAAGTCGTCGCGCCCAAAAGATACTCTGCTTTTTGTCCGAAGCAGAGCTTCCCAAACTTTAAGGCGCTCATTGTACTCTCGATTATATATACTCGAAACTTTATAGTTTACTTGACGCTGATATGTTAATCTGTCTAAATGCCTACCGCGATCTCCAGTAATATGAATTGTGGGGGATATATTAAGATACACTTTTTTATCTATATATGAAAACGAGAACTCAGCTGCATCATAATAGCTATATCCATTTTTCGTTGTTGCCTTTTCAGGGTTATAGTACTTATTTCTTCTGTACTCAACCATACCTTTCTCAGTAATATATTTTTTCAGTAGTTGATACAGCATTCCAATGTATATAGAGTCCTCTTTATTTAATACTCTTTCTTCTACCACTTCTAAACTAATATTAGATTTTATATGATTTTTAAATACAGAATTGATGCGATCTGTACTTGCAAAGCAATATATTCTTCCGGCATACAAGGCCGCTATAATATCTTC
>CAYJAS010000073.1:5780-8895 GCA_964367895.1 uncultured Oscillospiraceae bacterium
CCTCTATGAACCATCCAAAACAAACCCTTAGACAAAAAATCCGGGTTATCAATGTTCTCTTCAAAAAAGCTCATTATTGATTCATCGCTGCCTGAATATCCTACGACTATTAACCCTTTGCCACATAGCTTTGCCTTGGCTTGTTGGTATAGGGTTTTCTCAATGCTCTGTAGCTCTGATTCAGTGTTCTGGAGTTTGTCGTATCTGAAATCACCATGCAATTTGCATATCATAGGGTAAGATGGATTAATTATAGTGAAGCTACTTTGATTAGCCGAATTGCACACCGCATAACCATTAAAAGTCGGGTCAATAGCACTCAAGCCTGCCTCAATCAACGAGTCAAAATTAGTTGTCCACACGTTGCTAACTTTAGACTGAATAATGAGATGAGCCAAGCACAAGTAACCAATAGATGGGTTTCTTCCTCTTACAAGTTCTTCGAGAAAGCGCTTTCGGGAAAGCACGGTAGTATAGCATTTTTCAAAGTAATGTGAATACTCGGATGGTGAAAACCTGCTCGGGTAGTTGCCTTGCATGTCAAAGTATTCTTGTATCGTAGATTGCACCGAATCCAATTTTAAATCTTTATATAACTGAGTAGAAACATCATTTTCATTACAATATATCTCTCGTTTGAAGTGCCATACAAGATTTCCACCCGTGGGTATTCCTGATTGCAAGGATGCTCCCGAACCTAAGAAAAAATCAAATTCCCCATTGTTCATAACCTTAAAATTACGAATCAGTTGTTCTTTTGAGATTGTATTCATTGCCCAAGCACCTCTTACATATAACTTTCTACAACACGGTTGATGTTGTCTAACATTGGTAAAAATTGGGGAAAATCAATTTTTTCATAATTATCATATACAAATCTTGCAAAAACAACTTTGCCATAATGTTTACTATCGCCTTTTTCAACTTTTCTATCGAACTTCTTGCCATCAATTTCAGTATCTAATACTTCTTGACTAAACAAATCTTCAATTTCGCACTCCGGCTTTCCTTGCACCAAAGGATTTGTAATAAGGTATAAGTTGGACTCTTTTATTAGCTGTATTACCTGTTCAGTTTTAAAATGCTCCTTATCAGCGTCTGATAAATTTGTATATCCCCAAAACTTTTTTATGGGCTTGTCTTTTGAATTAAGTTCGTTGTCAAAAATAAACATCAATGGATTTTTCGATATTGTGCCATGTTTTTTAAACAATACAAAATAGTTGGTGGATCCACCTTTGTAATATTTGTAAATGTTATTGAGTGTATCAGCCCCATGCTCTACTACTCCAAAAAAGTAGCTCATTTTTCGTGTTCTCTTGAAAAATACTACTTTGTATTGATATGTTTCATCAGATAATCTTTCAATCAGATGAGGATAGCGTGTGTAGTATTTTCTAAGCGCTGCTTTCAAGTACAGTGGATCTGTTTTTCCCTCGGTAACTATTACAGGCTTATCAGGTGAAAAAAAGTGTTTATAAAACAAAAACTTTTGATATTGTTTTTCTCGTCCGTTCAAAGTATATTGATTTCTCATTGGCAACGATATGTTCTTATTTTCGTATTCATCAAGTTGATTTATAAAAGCAAAACGCCCTTCAAGCTGCTGCAAACTGCCCTCTTTACCATCAATAGTAAAAGTTCCTGTTCTATACAATGAATGTGCCATTGCTTTGGTCTTTCGAACATACTCACGTTCCACACTTATTCGTTTGTTTACCACAAGCCCTGTTGTGGTTTGTTTGGAGTTTCTATATTGCAGTCGTATCTTTTTTTCATTAATATAAAATCCTGCTTTTTCTATGATTGCTGTTATCTCATTCATAAAGTCTTCATATAGTGACAAAAAATCACGGTTATTGGTAGAGAAAGTGAGGTCGTCAGCATATCTCGTGTAATCCATACGATACTTTTTTGCTAAAGATAGTATTCTGAAGTCTAATATTTGGCATATCAAATTGGTGATAACAGGTGACGTTGGTGCCCCTTGTGGAAGACTGCCTTTATAGCACACTAATTGCGCAATTACTGTTGCAACTTCAATGGGGTAGTTAAAGTGCTTATTTTTATGAAAATAACCTCTTACTCTGCCAAAATGAAAAGAGTCAAAAAAGTTTTTTAAGTCGATATTCAAAACATATCGTTTATTTCTATGAATCCTGGCGTTGCTGATTATGTTTTTCCCTTTTTCAAACCCATGAGAAATGTTGGGGGATATGCCTCTTTCACTTAACAATCTATTTTGCTCTGAATAAAGAAACTCTGTCAGTTTGATTTGTATATTCTTTAGCTCGTCATTTGGTGCATGAATGACTCTCATCGACCCATCTTTTTTGGGTATTTCAAAAGAGCGGTAACAGTTATCCACTTTTTTAACGTACAAAATCCGCGTTAATACTTGCAAAGGAATGTGTAGCTTCAATGCCAAATGCGCTCTATTGCAAATCATCATATCACCCCACTTTATTTAATAAAGTGAGTGTATGGCAACTCATTACGCACAACGATAAGCAACATATAAGCATCATACAGCATAGATGTGAGCAATTGAACCCACCATTTTAGTCAATGCTTGCGAAGCACAAGCACAAAATCTTGCCATACACTCGTATACAGTATAGCAAATTTTCAGAATATTTTCCAGGATTTTGCGTTTTTTTCTCTGCTTTTTATATATATTATGTAATTTACCGTTTAGGTTAATAAAAAATATCACTTCACACAATAACTGCTCCAACAAAAACAGAGCCGAAGCTCTGCTTTGTGCCACCCATCACCCCGCTGCCTTAAAACTCCGCACCTTAACCTCCATTTTCTGCTCGCATTCATACCCGCATCTAAAGTACACCCTTATCGTGCTCTCATCCATCACTTTCACCGTATGTATAAGCTGTCGTATCAAGCTCTCGTTCCACTCGCTGTATGCCGCTTCCTCTGACCCAAGAAATGCCCTCATCCCATCCACTTCATCCTTGATTTTCTGCTCTGTACCCCCACTTTGCTTATGTGCGTTCAGCACATCGTTCAGTGCCTTCGCCTCGGCTGAGATTTGCTCCATTTTGGCTATGTTTTGCCCTGCCGTGCCGCTCGTTATATAGCCCATGACCTGTGCTTT
>CAYJAS010000074.1:0-8885 GCA_964367895.1 uncultured Oscillospiraceae bacterium
GGAAACTCCTCTAATTTATCTATCACACAGTAAATAGTAAACAGTAAAATGACCACTTTGTGGTCATTTTATTTTTGCCCGCCAGTTTATCGGCAGTTAATCTATCCTCAAATGTAAATAAAATAAATTTATCTTGCAATTTTGCTAAATTGTGCTATAATTTTATTTAGTTAGTCTTACTAAATAATTTTGAGGTGTGTTTTCTTGAAAGCAAACGAACAAATTAAGCGCTTTTTTGCATACTCTGTGCCCTTTATCCACAAGCTTGAGCAGTCTTCGCTCAGCACGGCACTTGACCAGAACATCTCCATCCCGGAAATTCGCATAATAAATGAAATCGGCCCTGAGGGACGCCCCCGAATGAGCGAGCTGTCCACACGGCTGAATGTCACTCCGGCAACCCTAACAGATGCCTGTGACAAGCTGATACAAAAGGACTTGATTTCCAAGCGACGTGATGAGGAGGACAAGCGTGCCTTTGCCCTTTCGCTCACCCCAAAGGGGCTTGCCGCATACCACTTTCACCAAACTTTTATAGACGGTTTGCTCGACATTGCGACAGAGACGCTGAGCGAGCAGGAACAAAAGTCTTTTTATTCGGCCTTGCGAAAGGTAAATCTTCACATATCTTTACTTATTAAGGAGTATTAAACATGTTTAAAGTAGTCGCTGACAGTTGCTGTGACCCCTATGCTTTTGAAAACGGACAGGTTTCCGCTCTTCCTGCTTTTTTTGTCACAATAGATGGTATCACTTACACCGATGACGGTAGTGTAAGTAGCCAGACAATTATCGACAAGATGAAGGCCTCGAAAGATGCACCTTCCACCGCTTGCCCTTCACCCGATACTTTTGCACAAGCCATTTCGGGCGATGTGGACACCTTTGTCATTGCTCTCTCTGCCAAGTTGAGCGGTTCTTACCAAAGTGCCGTAAGCTCTTTGCAACTCAAAACCGGCACCGGCAGAGTCCATATTTTTGACAGCAAAAGTGCCTCTGCAGGCGAAATTTTGATTGCACACGAGCTATTTGAATGCATTAAAAGCGGTATGACTTTTGAGCAGATTGTTGAAAAAGTCGAACATTTTATCGAAAATATGTCCACCATTTTTGTGCTCGAATCGCTCGACAACCTTATAAAAAACGGTCGTATGAGCCGTCTTGTCGGTCAAGTGGCAACCGTACTCAATCTGCGCCCTGTTATGGGTGCAAATGACGGTGAGATTGTTTTGCTTGAAAAGGCGCGTGGCACAAAGGCGGCCATGGAAAAATTGGTCGGGCAGGTTGCCAAAAAAGCTCAGCAACTTAAAGATGCCGGCGAGACACACGAGACCCTTGTCATAACATATTGCGGTTGCAAGGAGCGTGCCGAACACTTGCGTGATGAGATTTACAAGAAGGTAGACTCGGTAAAGAAAATCATCGTTGTTGCCACCGGTGTGTTGAGCACGGTGTATGCAAATCAAGGCGGAATTATCGTCGGATATTAGAATTTTAAAATGTAAAACCGCCCGAAAGGGCGGTTTTTTATATAGCTTAAAATTCAGCAATGTCGAGGGGATAATCTCCCTACACAATTTTTCCGGGGTTTAAGATGCCTTTCGGGTCAAATACCTTTTTAATACCTCGCATAACTTCCACCTGGCACTGCCCTACACTTGACAGCAAAAACTCACGCTTTGCGTGCCCTATGCCATGCTCTCCCGACACAAGTCCGCCCAAACTGTCGGCATACTCGTACAGCACATCAAAGCCCTGCTTCAGGCGAGTTTGCCACTCGGCCTCGCTTAAATTGTCACGGCAAAAATAAATGTGCAAATTACCGTCGCCTGCGTGCCCGAAATAGGGTATACGCATGTCAAGCTCTTTTGCCAGCTGTTCAACCCGTTCGACAAAATCTGCTATTTTGTCACGTGGAACGACAACATCGCACTCGTCCATCTCGCTTGTATCTGCCTTGATGGCCTCCAAAAATGCCCCTCTCGCAGACCAGACCACCTCTTTACGCTCATCGGTGTCCACAATAAAAGCGTCAAGCGCTCCAAGCTCCATACAACGTCTTCCGGTGCTCTCATATCGCTCTTTAAGGCTTTGCTTGTCACTGCCGTCAAAAGTCAGCAGTAGTGCCGCATCGCTTCCTGTTTTGGGAAAGCGCTTTCCCAAAAATCGCTCTGCCAAGGCGACCGTGCCGCTTGTCATAAACTCCACTGCTGTCGGATCATCTCCGCACAGCATGATTTCGGGCACCGCTGATATTGCCTTCCTAAAGCTCGTAAAGGGCACCAGCAAGCTGACGCTTTCTTTGGGCATAGGTAGCAGTCTGAGAGTTGCTTCAACAATTATTGCAAGGGTGCCTTCAGAGCCTATTATCAAGTCTTTAATACTATATCCCGAGCTGTTTTTTGCAATTTTTCCGCCAAAATGCTCAATTCGGCCATCTGGCATTACACAGTTCAGCCCACGCACATAATCACGGGTCACACCGTATCGCACCGCACGCATGCCACCTGCATTTGTCGATATATTACCGCCAATGGTTGCAGATTTCTCGCCCGGGTCGGGCGGATAAAACAAGCCGTGCTCGGTAACATATGCCGCAAGCTCCATCAGCAATATTCCCGGCTGTACTGTTATGCACATATTTCGCTTGTCAAGCTGTAAAACGGCTTTCATCGCCGTCATATCAATCATAATTCCGCCATGAACTGCAACTGCGGCGCCGACAAGCCCTGTACCCGAGCCACGCACGACAACCGGAATGCTGTGTTCGTTTGCATAGGCCATAATGCCGGAAACCTCTTGCGCAGTCTTGACTTTAATCAGCACTTCGGGCATGGCGTGCACCCCTTCAAGCTCATCATGGCTGTAATCCTGCCCGATTTGCTCGCCAAAGGCTATGCGACTGTGCTCCACCAACGTGCGCAAATGAGCCTTATGTCGCTCGTCTATTTTATTAAACATTGCTGCCCCTCCCCTATTTTATCAAGCAAAACGGGTACTATTTCATACAAATCTCCGACAATGCACAAATCTGCCGCCCCCATAATAGGTGCATTTTGGTCGCTGTTGATCGCAACGGTATACTCCGAGCCGCCCATTCCTGCGACAAACTGCACCGCACCCGATATGCCGAGGGTTATAAGTAGCTTTGGTTTGACCGTCCTGCCCGAAAGTCCGATTTGTCTGCGTGGGTCGAGCAGTCCGCTTTCGATAAGCGGGCGTGTTCCGGCCAGCTGTGCTCCGAGTGCATGTGCAAGTCTTTGGGCATATTCCATGCCCGCCTTGTCGCAAAATCCTCGCCCTACCGCAACAATGCGTTCTGCATCGGCGATATCTACCTCGGTCGGTCGCTCTGTGACCTCAAGCAGGCTAAATGCCATGTCAAAAGCATTTTGCGGAATGCTCATGCTTTGCACCTCACCGCACTCCCCTTTCGGCAGTTTTTGATCAAACACACGGTATCTCACCGTGCAAAACTGTGGTCTGTGCTTTGGGGTAATTATGTGCGCCATGATATTTCCGCCAAAGGCAGGGCGTATTTGTCCGAGTGCCTGCCCCGGCTCTAACTCAAGTGCCGTGCAGTCTGCCGTCAACCCTGTATTAAGCCGTGCCGCCGCACGTGGGGCAAGGCTTCTACCCTCGGCGGTTGCCCCCACCATGACAACCGACGGCTTTAAATGCTCAATTGCATCTACAAGACATGCGGTATAGCTCGTCGGGTCGAAAACCTCTAAATCTGCATGGTCATACATCAGCACCTTTTTTGCACCGTGCATGGCGACCGCTTGCGCCGCATTTTGGCAGTTATACCCGATGCAAACCGCATAAATCGGCACCTGTTCGCCTGCCAAATCACAGGCCTTTGACAGCAGTTCAAGAGCTATAGGGTGTGGGGCTTGTCCTTTGACTTGACAGAACACCAAAATACCGTCCCACTCGCTCAAATCGACCTGCTCATCCTGCTCTACAAGCTGTATCGCACCGCCCATTTCCGGACGCAGACACAGGCGACACATTTTACATCGAGCATCAATTTCTACCGATTGCCCACAGGGCACAATTGCGCCGAAGGGGCATTTTTCTATAAGTTTTTGCGCAATTTCCACCGTAAGTTTTTCCGGCTTTACAACTAATTTTGCCACTTTACCCCTCCAACATCTTTTTGGATTTGAGCACCTCAAACAGCTTGTCTGCAAGCTGCTTTCCGCTACCCGTTATAATTTCACGCTCTTCCTTTTGGGGTGGTGGAAAAATACGCCTCACCTGGGTGGGCGATCCCGAAAGGCCGTAAAATCGCTCGTCGCTTTGCTCCAATTGCTCCAGCCCGACAACTTTCACTTTAGTGTTTTGGGTTTGCATTCTTCTGCGCAACGAAGGCAATCTGGGAGTGTTTATATCCTTTTCAACCGAAATTAAAATGGGCAATTTTGCCCCTCGTGTTACAATGCTGTGCTCAGAGGTAGATTTAAAAACAATCTCGCCCTGATGCACTTTTACAATATCGGTTACATTGTTGTCGTGAGCAATGCTCAGCAGTTCGGCAAGCTCGGCTCCAACTTGTGCCGTATCCCCATCTGTCGTCTGCTTTCCGCAGATTATCAGATCAAAATCAGGTACAAGCCCTACCGCTCCGGCAAGGGCACGTGCAGTGGCCAGCACATCGGCGCCAGCAAATCGTCTGTCGGTCAGCAGTATTGCCTCATCTGCACCCATTTCAAGGGTTTCACGCAGAGCCTCCTCGGCTTGCGGTGGTCCCATACTGATAGCCGTCACTGTGCCTCCCACTCGCTCGCTCAGTTCAAAGGCGGTTTCGAGGGCATATAAATCATATGGGTTTAATTTGGCACGGGCACTGCTGCGAAGCAGTACTCCGGTCTGCTCATCTACCTTGACCTCCGACGAGGCCGGAACCTGCTTTACGCAAACCAAAATGTTCAAGCTTATTTCCTCCGTTTTCTCTTTCTTTTAGGGTATCGCACCTGCCCTCACTTGTCAATAGTAGGTGTTGACAAAATAGACTGTAAACCCTAAAATAAGACTTGAGGTGATTTAATATGAATGATTTACTGCTCACAGCACAAGGTATACAGCGTTTTCTACCGGCCGGTCACGGTCTTAATATAACGGTACTGCCTACCGTCGGGTCGACAAATACAATGCTTAAAACTATGGCGCAAAACGGCGCTCCCCACGGAACGGTGCTGCTGTCAAATGCGCAAAGCGCCGGCAGAGGCCGTTTAGGGCGCAATTTCTTCTCGCCACAAGGTGGCATTTATTTTAGCGTGCTCATCAAAAAGCAAGGCCCGATAGATCCAAGCGCTATAACCCCTGCGGCCGCTGTTGCAACGGCTACCGCTATAGAGTCGATTTCAGGCGCATCGGCGCAAATTAAATGGGTCAACGATATTTTTGTAAATCAGAAAAAGATATGCGGTATTTTGACCGAGGGCGATATCACCGCCGGTTGGGCGGTGGTCGGAGTCGGCATCAATTTAGCTCCGCCTGTCTCCGGCTTTCCCGACCATTTACCGCAGGCGGGCGCGCTGTTTGACTGCCTGCCCGAAAGCAAGATTGCATGCAGGCTTGCCGCCCGTGCTATCAATCGTGTTGCTGTATTTTGCACAACCCCCCCGGGTGATCTTGTCGAGCAATATCGCCGCAGATGTATGACAGTCGGAAGTAAAGTCAGTTTTGAGATAAACGGCCGCTCTTTATGCGGAATGGCACAAAGTATAGACGACCGTTTTTCTCTTGTAGTACAGGCGGACGACGGGCAAATACACACTTTACAAACCGGCGAAGCGGTGATGATTTAAACCTTCATAAAAAATAAAAAAACTCGGCGGAAATGAATTCCGCCGAGCTTTAAAATACTCAATTTTAGCTCAAAGTATAGCTTCCGCTGACTAAAATCGTACAACCTGCTGAGGTGGTAAGACCTCTGCCGGCTATGGTTACAATATACAGATTGTTGGTAGCAAGTGCGCCACCGTTTTCAAGTATTGTTGCATCAGTCAGATTAATTAGCCCCGGCGAGGAAGATGCCACTGCCGTTGCCGACCCGATGCGAAGAAGCACCTCACAACCGACTTCAGCGGTCAGTGTTTGCCCTGCAGACAAGGTAAGAACCTCCCATTTGGGTGCCTGCGCCGAGCCTGTGCCCACACTGCCGCTGTCTATCTGCTCGATAACTCTGTCGGCAATGCTGTCTATAAGCTCATCGCTTATTCCGCCATCTTCGACAACTTGCTCATACTCGGCGATTTTGTCCTCAAGATCCTCAATGGCATCTGCAATCTTTGTGTCAATTTCATCTTCAAGCTCGGTTTGTTTTTCTTCAAGCATTGTATCTACCTCACCCATAACCTGTGGTGAGAGCACATCATTTATGTAGCTAAGCGACACGAGCGGATCGTCTTCACCACCGTATTCGGCGGCAATTGCAGCGTATCCGGTCAGCGAAAGAGCTATCAAAATGAATGCCGAAAGGCCAATGCTCCACTTCCTTTTGTTCATAACTTATCCCTCCGTTTTTAATCTTCCTGTGCAGGGTCTATGCCGAAGCTTATTGCTATCGCATTGTCCACACGATGCATTGTTCCTTCGTCAAGACTGCCCATCTTTTCTTTAAGTCTGCGCTTGTCAATAGTGCGCACCTGCTCCAGTAGCACAACAGAGTTTTTTGACAAACCGTAAGTTTTTGCCGAAAGCTCAATATGTGTTGGTAGGCGCGCCTTGTTTTGCTGAGAGGTAATGGCCGCCGCAATAACGGTTGGACTGTAGCGATTGCCGACATCATTTTGAACAATCAGCACAGGGCGCATTCCGCCCTGCTCGCTACCGACAACCGGGCTTAGGTCGGCATAATATATCTCTCCACGTTTTACAATATTTGGATTTAGCTCCAAGCTAATCACGCTCCGCAGGAAAATAGTCGGACAAATCCGCAACTTTATTTTTCCACGCAGGGGCGGGTTTTAATCATGCAAGCTGACATTTTTGCAAAGTTTTGTCCCACCGCGTGAAAAACCGCGGCGTGTCTGCATTACATAATATGCCGAAAGCAGGTAAAATGCCACACCGAGCGACAAATCCAAATAGTCTATATTATTATATCATAATCTTTACATTTTTGCAATCAATAAATTTGAAAGGAGGTTATTTCCATGCTCATGACCACTGCACCGTCGAGCACGAACTCTGCTGATATTGGAGCAAAAGTTTGGGCGTCTAAAAACACCCGCTTTTCACCGCTGTGATTTTCAAGCACAGGCAAATATGTAAGGGCCAGCATTTGATCCTTTTCGGTGTATTCGGACGGCATTATGCTCTCGATATCGTATAGCAATCTGTCAAGAGCATCTACCGGAGAAAATCCGCTGATTTGCGGAAGTAGCATGTCAACGCTGACACCGTCAAAGCTTACTGTTGCGCTTTGCTCGGACATCTGTGCGCTTATGCCTTCAAGCTGCTTTGGCGAGGTTATAACCACCTGCCCTTGTCCGTCTGTGCGTGAATAGGTCAAACTGTATTCTGCCATCAGTCCGCTGTTTGCGACAATGTCAACCGTTGCCGTTATGTCCTTTTGGTAATAAACCTCGGCAAGATTTTCAATTTTGTCCTGCTGTGGCGCACATCCAAAAAGCAAAAGTGATAACAATAAGCTCAAAAAAAGCTTAATTTTTCGAAAAAACATCTGCACCCCTCCCATCTGTACATTATAGTGGGAGTGGGTTTATTTTATTCCAAAATAAAAGTGCAAACGGCCAGTGCAAATCCCTCGCTGTGGGAAATTGACACCGAGCAAGGCAGATGTCCATATTGCTGTGCCGCACTTCCGTGTAGTAGCAGCTGCGGTGCACCTCCTTGTTTGTGCACTATCTCAAGTTCTCTCGGCAGCAGTCCGAAAAAACCTCTGCCCAGCGCCTTGGCGGCCGCCTCCTTTGCGCAATATATGCCTGCGGCCGTCTTTTCCGGCTTGCTCGCTTTTGCGATATATTCACGCTCATTTTGAGTGTAAATGCCGCTCATAAAGCTGTCTTTTTTCAACAATCGCTCAAATCGTGCGACCGCTTCGAGGTCGCATCCTGTAGCTATGTTCATGGCTGTATGGCAATTTCGCCGACCGAATACAACAGTGCACGCCCCGAAATGCTGACACGGTCACCGTTGTCACGGCAATAAAGCGTTCCGCCACGCTCGGACAGCTGACGGGCTACCATCTCGCTTTTCCCGAGCTTGCTCGCCCAAAAGGGAATTAAACTGCAATGTGCCGAACCGGTTACCGGATCTTCGATAATTTTGTCGCTCGGGTCAAAATACCGTGACACAAAGTCACAATCGCTTCCCCTGGCGGTGGGCACCATTCCCACAAGCTCCGGCACTTGCGCCATTAGTTCAAAATCCGGTTTCAGCTGCGCCACCGCTTGCTCGCTTTCAAGCTCGACAATGAGATCTCTCGAGCGATAACAGCCGAGCACGGGCACGCCGAGGCATCGCTCAACAAGCTCATGCTTAGGTACCTGCACAGGCGGTCTTGACGGAAAGTCCAAGGTGCAAATATCTCCTTTGCAAAGCACCGAAAGCGCCCCCGATTGCGAGGTGAAATTGACCACCTCTCCCCCTCCGCAAAACTTTGACACTACAAATCCGCTCGCCAAAGTCGCATGACCGCAAAGATCCATTTCAAATGCCGGCGTAAACCAGCGGATATGATAACCCTCTTTCCCCGCCACGACAAAGGCGGTTTCGGGCAAATTGTTCTCGCCAGCAATATTTTGCATAAACTGTTCGCTCGGCCAACTGTCGAGCAGGCACACCCCTGCCGGATTTCCCGAAAACGGTTTGTCTGTAAAGGCATTCACCACATAGTATTTCATATTAAT
>CAYJAS010000075.1:0-8560 GCA_964367895.1 uncultured Oscillospiraceae bacterium
TGTCATTTCACATAATTTCATGCTATTATTATCATGCAAAGAAAGAACTCATATGTGCTTCCCACATCATAAAGATGTTGGGGAGCATTTAATTTTGCAAAAAAGAGAAAAGCATTTAAAATAAATCCGCTTTGAACAAGCTGTAAATCTTGTCAAGACTAAAGAGCTATTGTACAATATTAGTGGAGTCCTTAGTACTTTGACAATTTACAGAGCTTTGAACGGACAATGATGAAAGGAGAATACTATGCGATTTACTAATGCGGAAACGCTAACGGTAAAAGATATTCAGAAAATTTTGAATATCGGCGTCAATGCTGCCTATGTCCTAATACATAGCAATAGTTTTCCGGTCAGGAAAATAGGGCACAGTTATCGTATCCCGATAAAAGGCTTCTATGACTGGCTCCATAATCCGCTCAACAGCTTAACGAGCAATGAACCTTCCTAAGTTGATGTACATAGGAGGTTAATATGCCAAAGAAATCAAGCAAACCCAAGCAAAAACGCACTAATGGAGAAGGTACATTTTATCAGCGAAGTGATAAAACATGGGTCTACCAAGTTACGTTGGGACGCAGGGCCGATGGGACTATGAACCGGAAAGCCTTTACCGGTAAAACCAAGGCTATCTGCCTTGAGCGCAAGAATATGTTTTTCAAAGAGCAAGAGCGTATGGAGAAATTATACTTAACGCAAGAAGATACAGATACTTCGCAGAATGCCATATTTTCGAAAGCCTTTTCGGAGTGGCTCAATCTTTATAAAGCACCTCCGATCAGCAAGCCTACAACTTTCGGCAGTTATGTGGATATTTTTGAGGTGCATCTAAATCCTTACTTTGGAGAAATGTCGTTAAGCAGCATTACCTCTGATGAGGTACAAAGCTATTACAGACTTAAACAGCAAGATGGTGCAAGAAAAGATGGCAAGCAAGGCGGTTTATCGGCAAAAACGATACGCAACCACCATATACTTCTAAAAGACTTTTTCACTTACGCAAACAGGCGATACAAGATCGGCGGAAATCCCACTGAGGGCACCAAACGACCCGAGGTGAATACTCCTGCAAGGCGAGTCTTAAGTGCAGACGAAATGACAATCTTTATACAAGAGGTGATGCGTGAAAGCCAAAGGACGGCTATTCTATTAGGGCTGTTTACAGGACTGCGTATAGGAGAGCTCTTATCTCTTGAGATAGCAGACCTCAATTTAAATAATCAGACCTTTAGAGTTCGGCGCAACATAACGCGAGTACGAACTGACAGCGTTTTGTTCGAAAACCCAAATATAGAAGTGCTAAATCCCAATCCGGAGAACAAGACCCAGCTTATACTTCAAAATACGCCGAAAACTAAAACTTCGTGTAGAGATATCCCGATGTCGGACACACTTTGTGATTTGCTGATAAAGCACATCTTTTTCCTCAAGCATTCAGGATGGCCAAATCCAAGAAACTTGCTTTTTCCATCAAAAGTCGGAACCCATATCGACCCTAAGAGCCTTGCAATTCGTTTAAGAGCTGTGTCCAAGCGCTGTGCAATCAAGAATGTCAATCCACATGCCCTGCGTCACACATTTGCCACAAGGCTTGTTGACAGCAAAGTGCCGATAACTGTAATAAAAAGCATATTGGGGCACTCTTCGATTCAGACAACCCAGCTTTATTTACACGGCGACACCGAAGTCGAAAGAGAAGCAATTACTGCACTGACCGATTATTTGGATGTTGCAGCAGTAACTTCGACGCCGATGATAATAGAAACGGCGAAAAAAAAGAAGTTTTCCGATGTGCAATTGCCGACATTTGACCAATGAAACTTTCCTCAAAGCGAGGTGCGGTTGCAAACGGTTGCAAATGAGGCTTGTCTTTCCCCAATGTTTTACAACGAAGATGCATGGAGCATTTGAGCAAATCAGTCAAATATTAGCAATATCATCTGTATTATCAAAAAAATGCAAAACAGCAAAAAAATTACTCAAAATCGGCAAAACCGACAAAAAATCAGCAATTATAGCGCGTTAATCGTCGCAAAAACGTTTTCACGAAATAGAAAAAATAGCGTCAATTTCATTTTATAGAAATCGACACTATTGTGGTTGCGGAGGCAGGATTTGAACCTACGACCTTCGGGTTATGAGCCCGACGAGCTACCGAACTGCTCCACTCCGCGATATTCAATTGTGATGCTAAAATATAATATCACATCCTGTATGCCATGTCAAGCTTTTTTTACAAGAAGATATCATAATCCGTTTAAAAAGGCACGGACATAATTATCTTCGAATTATGTGTTCGCCCCTAAACATCTCTGTTATACAGCGGTTTTACATGTGCTCTTCCGCGGAACATGGTACAAAATGACATTATAAAGCTCAGTGAATAACATACAACAAGCACACTGCGTATCGGAAAAATCTCGCCCATCACTCCGGCCATCAGCTGGCCTATGACTTGCCCGAGCGCCGTTATCATCTGAAATGCGCCGTTAAACCTTGCCCTGATTTCGTTCGGTACATAGCTCTGAGTCGCCGAAATGCGTATATTGTATGAGGTCATGCTCATAACACCGGAGGTGAAATTGATGGCCATCATCACAAAAATCGGCATAAATAGCAAAATCCCATTAAAGACCGCCATGCTTGTATACACGGCAAAAGCTATATAAAACTTTTTATCCATCGGATATTTATAGCGGTAATGAATGATACCGCCCACCATTCTACCGAACATCATAAAAGCCATTACATAGGAGTACAGCTGTTCATTCAGCCCGGGTGTGGAGGTAAAATAGGGCAAAATCAGGCTCTGCGGGCCGAAGGACAATATACTCTCCAAAAAGAAGTAAGTGGTCACAACCAGCAGGCCTTTTTCGGCAATTATATATGCTGTGCCCTGCTTAAAATCGCTTTTAAAGCGAGCAAAGCTAAACTTCTCCGAACTGCTTTTTATATGGCTCTCGTCGGCCTTTATTTGGGTTTCAAAAACGGCGGCTACAAAGTAGGCGACAATGGAAAAGGCGAAGATGGGCACCATTCCCCATTCGGAATACATCCATGCCGAAATCGGTGTCATAACCGCCGAAAGGGTAAAAATAAGACTTGAAATTGAGTAGGCTCTGCGGTAATTTCCCTCTGAAATCAGAGTGGGGTAAAGGCTTTCATATGCCACCTGATAAATGCTTGACATAACCCCTATAGCGAGGCAAAAAACAAGCATAATCGGATATGAGAAAAAGCCCGTTTGAAATGCCAAAAGTGCAAGTGCAAGCATTGCAGCCATCATGAAGTCCAAAATATATACCGCTTTTTTACGTGAAAACCTGTCGAGATATGGCCCCGCTATCATGGGCACAACTATTCTCGGCATGGTTGAGGCTATTAAGAAAATTGAATACAGCAAAGTGGAGCCTGTCAGATCCAAAACCAACAGGCTGACGGCAAAGCTTATGAGCGATCCACCGAGCATGGATACCACCGTACCGAGGGTTATTATCGTGAAATCCTTTGTCCAAAGCCTGTTCAGCACGGCATTTTCTCCTTTTGGGGTGTTTATTACAATATGGTAGCCCTCTGCGCCACTATTACTCTATTCCGTAAAACCTCTTTGCATTATCACTTGTGATTTTTGCGGCCTGCTCAAAGCTGATACCGCGTATTTGCGCCATTTTCTCGACTGTATGCTTCATTTTAAGAGAATCATTTCGCTTGCCTCTAAAGGGCACCGGTGTTAGATACGGCGCATCGGTTTCGACAAGCAATCTGTCCTGTGGTATCCACTCTATCACCTCTATGGCACGACGAGCGTTTGCAAAGGTAATCACTCCGGTAAAAGAGAGATAATACCCCATGTCCACAAGTCGCTTTGCAGACTCTACACTGCCCGAATAACAATGGAAAACCCCACGCTTTATATTGTATTGCGACACGATGTCAAAGCAATCTGAAAAGGCCTCTCGCTCGTGTATGACTATTGGCACCGAAAGACGCTCTGCAAGCTCCATCTGCTGTGCAAAAACCTTGCGCTGAACATCTCTCGGCGAAAAATCATAATGATAATCCAGCCCGATTTCGCCGAGCGCCACCACCTTAGGGTGGCTAATCATTTTTTCAAGCTCGGGCAAATCCTGCGGCACGGCATCTATCGCACTGTGCGGATGTATTCCGACAGTGGCATACACATGTTCATATCGCTCTGCAAGTTCGATACTCGCACGGGAGGAGGGCAAATCGCATCCGATATTTACAACATGAGATACCCCGTTTTGCGGAAGCGACTTTAAAAGCTCGTGCCCGTCCTCTTTAAATCGGCGGTCATCATAATGCGCGTGACTGTCAAAAAGGTCAATCATGACAGACGCGCCCCCGGAAGTGCGTTGTCGGCAAACATTATGCGGACATCGTCCTCACCGCAATCGGAGGACAGTATCATTCCGTGGCTCTCAAGCCCCATCATTTTGCGCGGGGCGAGATTTGTGACGACGATTACATTGTGCCCGATCAAATCCTCCGGCTTGTGCCATTTTGCGATGCCGGACAGGACTTGACGCTTGTGATCACCCATATCAAGCTCAAAGCGCAGTAGTTTTTCACTCTTTTTCACAGGCTCGCAAACAAGCACCTTTCCGACGGTGAGTTCAAGCTTTGCAAAATCATCGTAAACAATTTCCGGGAGCTTTTCAAAGCTCGGGAACGTCGGCTTTTCCGGCGGGTATTTCTCGCTGTAATATTTCTCGACTTCCTCCATTTTTTTGGCATTGTCAAGGCGTGCAAACAATATCTCAGCGGTGTTTAGCTGATGCCCTTGTGCGATGGCGCCAAAATTGGCTAAGCTGTCATAGCTACGCTCAACCGAACCGATTTGATCAAAAATCCTGTCGGCCGTCTGCGGTAAGAAGGGGGAAATCAGCACAGCAGAGGTGCGAATAACCTCAAGCAAATTGTAAAGCACAGTGTCAAGTCTGGGGTGGTCTTGCTCCGAGCGCCCGAGAATCCAAGGCTGTGTTTCGTCAATATATTTGTTGGCACGGCGAAGCAGAGTGATAACTTCATCGAGAGCATCTGCAACACGCAATTGCTCCATCTTCTTTTCCATTTTGGCCGGAGTTTCAAGGCAAAGCGAAATCAGCTCATCATCAAACTCGCCCGGAGTGTTGTGCGCACCGACAAGACCACCGAAATACTTATGGCTCATGCTTATCGTACGATTGACAAGGTTTCCGAGTATATTTGCGAGGTCTGAGTTTATGCGCTCGATAATCAGCTCATGGGTCATTGTACCATCGCTGGCAAAGGGCATTTCGTGCAGCAAATAATAGCGCACAGCGTCAACACCGTACAAATCGACCAAATCGTCGGCGTACAGCACATTGCCCTTGCTCTTGCTCATTTTACCCTCGCCCACTAAAAGCCAAGGATGGCCGAAAACCTGCTTTGGCAGTTCAAGTCCGAGCGCCATCAGCATAATCGGCCAATAAAGTGTATGGAAGCGCAAAATGTCCTTGCCTATAAGATGAACATCGGCAGGCCAGTATTTTTTATACAGCTCACCGTGTGCCCCATCGGTATCATATCCCGGCAAGGTAATATAGTTGCTCAAAGCATCTATCCAGACATAGACCACATGTTTGGGGTCAAAATCGACCTGAACGCCCCATTTAAAGCTGGTGCGTGAAACGCAAAGATCCTGAAGCCCCGGCTTTAAAAAGTTGTTTATCATCTCGTTTTTACGGCTTTCGGGCTGTATAAAATCGGGATTTTTTTCTATATGCTCCATAAGTCGGTCGCCGTATTTGGAAAGGCGCAAAAAGTAAGCCTCTTCCTCTGCCCATTGCACCTCACGACCGCAATCGGGGCATTTTCCGTCGACACGCTGAGCATCGGTAAAGAAAGACTCGCACGGTACGCAATACCAGCCCTCATACTTGCCTTTGTATATATCGTCCTGCTCGTACAGCTTTTTGAAGATTTTTTGCACCGCCGCCTTATGTTTTGGATCTGTGGTGCGCACAAATGCATCATAAGAGGTGTTCATAAGATCCCAAATACGGCGCACCTCGCCTGCAATACCGTCCACATATTGCTGTGGGCTTTGCCCTGCATCGGCGGCATATTGTTCAATTTTCTGACCGTGCTCGTCTGTGCCTGTTTGGAAGTAGACATCATATCCGAGCATGCGCTTATACCTGCAAATGGCATCTGCCAGCACGATCTCATAGGTGTTTCCTATGTGCGGTTTTGCCGAGGTGTAAGCGATAGCGGTCGACAAATAGTATTTTCCCTTGTTCATTTATATCTTCCTTTCGGTGAGTATATTATTAATTAAGCGTTTCCGACTTCACAACTATTTACTTTACCATACTTTTAGCATTTTTTCAACAGTTCCGCCTGATAAAATTGCATCATCCTCAGTGCATCTTCGGCCTGTGTTCCCGCCGACTCGCAAATAATTCTTGCGCTGTATCCGCCCTTTGCAAGCTGTGTGCAAAGTGGCTCAAACGGAGGGCCAAACTCCTGATCGTCAAAGGTCAGATGGCGCACCTCGCCACCCGAGCTGTACTCAATTTTGCTAAAATGGGCGTGAAACATCTTTGCCCTTGCAGCGCCCAAACGATTTTCCATATCACAGAGCAGGCGCTCAACAGCATCGGGCTGGCACATGCTTCCACCGTCACGGGCGTTTAGATGCCCAAAATCTATGCACGGCAGTAGGCGTTCATCGCTTTGGCATATTTGCATTACCTCATCAAAATTGCCGAGCACACTCTTTTTGCCCATTGTTTCAATGCAAAGTGTAATATGTGATAGCCCCTCACTCTCCATTTCGGCAAGCGAATGGCGCAAATTGTGCAAAGTGGACTGCATGGCCACTTCCCTGCTCTTTCCGCTCAAACCACCGCAGTGCACCACTACCCTGTCACCGCCAAGCCAATCGCACACCCGTGCCGAACGCACGATATAATCGCAGTTTTTTGCGACACGCTCGGGCTCTTCCGAGGATAAATTGATGTAATACGGCGAATGAAGCGACATGCGTATTCCATGCTCCTGCGCCTGCGCTCCTATCCTGCGTGCCGTGTCCTCTCCTATGTTAATTCCTCGTCCGCACTGATATTCATAGCATCCAAGGCCGAGCTGTGCCAGCCATTGCGGCGCAAAAGCGCTTGATTTGTACTTGCTTGTAAAGCTATCACTGTTTCCTGCCGGGCCGAAAAGAGTGCTCATATGGAAATCTCCTTCCGAAATGGCAGTTCAAGCAATCTGCGCAAGGGGAAGTACCATAAATATGTGTCGAGCGACTCGACAAGTATGGGAAACATACCACTTTTTCTTGCGCCGTAAATATCTGTAAAGGTCTGGTCACCGACCACCCCGATTTGCTCGGGTGGCAGTCCTATCACCTTTGCCGCCTCAAAAAAGGGTGCGGTCGCCGGTTTTCCGGCAAGGTGCTTAAAGGGTAGCCCCACATGCTTTGAGAAGGCCGCAACCCTGTGCTCATGCTTGTTGTTTGACAATATATACAGTTTTATACCGTTGTCTTTTAGCCCCTTAAGCCAGTCGAGCACAGGCTTTTCGGGCATGCTGTCACGGGTTTGCATAAGTGTCCCGTCTATATCGATAAGCAGACCTTTTATCCCTCTCTGCTGTAAATAACTCATTGAAATATCACACACCGTAGGGAGTCTTCCGCCCGGTCTTAGCATTTTAGACATAACTGTCACCGCTTTCGCATAATTTTAACATAGCCCATTGTACCACAACCCGACCTATTTTAAAAGGGGGACTTTTATGAACGATAAGTTGCGTCTATATCTTGCCACTTCTGCGAGCGATGCTAAAGCGGCCGAGGGGCTTTCTTTCCCCTGTGCCTATCTTTTATATATAATAGCGGAAAATGGTATGCTCCAGAGGGCGCAAGTGTCTCTCGCCACACGTGGTGGATTGCTCGGCATCTATCGTGCCGAGGGGCTTGCAAATGCAGATCTTGAGCGACTTGCACGTGATATTTACGGTGAGTGTGGGCGCAGAGGCCTCAGCGGTGTCGTGCTCGATTTTGAGCCTGCACCGGAACATGTGGAAATTATCAGGGAACTATCACGCAAAATCATGGCAAAAAAGCTAACTGTCTTTTGCTCCCCTGCTCTATATGAATACGGCTGTAAGGTCATTATCCCCTCTGCGGTCAGCGGTGGCTCATTTTCCGATTTGCTAAGCTCTTGTGTTTCCCGATTCGGCGCTCAAAATGTATGTCTTGAAGTTGTGCGCAGTTGCAATGATTTTACCATGCCCTCCTACTCGCCTGAGGGTGTTGCTCTTTCGCCCTCCGAGTTTCGAGCTATCACCGAAAAGCACCGTCCGGGGGCGTATTTTTCGCCCGATTTGTGCGCTAAGTATTTTACCTATCGCAACGATGGCGAGGCGCATTTTGTCATTTTTGACGACCTTGACACGGCGGCGCACAAGCTTGACATCGCCCGAAAGCAGGGCATTTTCGGCGCATTTTTGCTGTACAGCGATTGGGGTACTGCCGTCCGTGAACTTTTTATGCCTTAACGGTCGG
>CAYJAS010000076.1:0-8322 GCA_964367895.1 uncultured Oscillospiraceae bacterium
ATAAAAAAGCGAGGAAAATCAGGTGTTTCCTCGCTTTTTCTGTACATATTTAGTTGCTTATATTTTCTGCTGATTCAAGCATGCTTTCTATGAAAATTCCATACCCTCTCGTAGGATCATTAACCAGCACATGCGTCACCGCTCCGATAAGTTTCCCGTTTTGCAAAATTGGACTGCCTGACATGCCCTGTACAATTCCGCCCGACTGCCCTATCAACTTGTCATCGCTTATGCTAATCATCATATCCCGCGCACCCTCGGCGTTTTCATATATTCGCTCTATTTCAATTTCATAACGCTCAACCGTTTCGCCGCTGATATTGGACAAAATATAGGCACTTCCCAGCTCGATTTCCTCCTTTGAGGCAACCTCCATAGGCTCCATATCTTCATATATTGCAACATCTGTTATTTCTCCGAAAATACCGTGATTTGTGTTTGAAAACAACACACCTTGATCATTTTTTAAATCAAAACTCCCGATTAATTCTCCCGGCGCTTGTTGCTCGCCTTTTTTAACATCGACAACGGTCGAATACATCAAACTTCCGCTGTCAAAAGGCACCAGCATACCTGTATCGGCATCGCAAATGCCGTGCCCAAGTGCTCCAAAGCTGCCGGTCTTCGGGTCGACAAAAGTTATGGTGCCTATACCTGCGATGCTGTCTCGAATCCAAGCGCCGACTTTATAAGAGCCGCTTTGCTCATCCAAATGGGCAATTAAATCAAGGGTAATTTGCTCACCTTGCCTCATAACAATTACTGCGGCGGTTTCATCTTCAAAATCGCTCAAATGCTCAACGAAATCGCTATTTGAAGCCACCTCTTTACCGTCAAGTTCTATTACAACATCTCCAAGTTGCAAACCACTCTGCTTTGCCGGCGACATTCCGATGCTGTCAATTTCCGAAAATCCGACTATTACCGCACCCTGGGCAAAAATCTTAATTCCCGTCGTTCTGCCGAGCGGAATCAAGCTGTCACCTACCGATATTTGCCCGGAAACCTGTGCTGTATCACCATGTAACTGTGCTTGTTCTAAATTTGCTGCAGTCAGCGCAGCTTGCCCCGAAACCGGGTAAAATACTATTGCGGAAAATGCCAAAGCCGCACAAGCAAATGTCAAACCTTTAAAATAAATCGACTTTTTAAATATATAATTTACTCTTTTCATCTATCGTCCTCCTCAACATATTACCTTAATATTTTGTCCGAAAAAATGGTCGATAATTGCGGTTTTTACTGCCACAAAATGCAAAATTTGCTTGCAAAAAAGCTCAGCGGAATTAATTTCCGCCGAGCTTTTAAATTGCTTTTTTAAAAAGTTTTACATGTTTTTAGATTACATCAGCTCATTTGCCTGCACAAATTGTTCAAAGGATTTGACCAGCTCATTTGTAGACCGTTGCTTGCAAATCAATTTGCCGCTCTCTGCCGGCAAAAGCTGTGGCTTTCCATCTGCACAAGTGCACACCGATTGCATCTGCAATAGAGTTGCGCCGACCGGCTTGCAAAGTTGTTCTATAGCTGTCAGAGTGTCAAACTTTGCGAGGCTTGGTATGGCGGCATTAACCGTTCCGATTGTTCCTACACAGCTTGTGAAAGTTCCGCTGGTCTCGGCAAAACTCTCACCCGGGAACACCACATCGGCATTTTTCGCCGTTTCAGTCATATGCAAATCCTGAACCGCAAGGAAAGATGGGGCAAATCCATGTGCCGAAAGGTCGACATCTTCGCCGAAAATAAACATTCCTTTTATTTTTTTGGCATCAATATCACTTACAGCGCTAATTCCGGCATCACAAATGCCTTGGCTGTTGGCGCCGGGCATGAGCCTGATTATACCATTTCTCGCTCCAAAAGCCTTTCCGGCCGCAAGTGCAATACTTGCGATTATTTGCACTGCTTGCGCCGAAAGTTTGGCTTGCTCGAAAACGATAATCGCCTTTTTAGCGCTCAAATACTGCTCGGCAAAAGCTTTTGCCTTGTCGCAAATGCTCACCCCGTCAAGCGACTTCAATGCCCGCTCATAACCCTCACTTTGCTTTGCGCTTGGCGATTGCTCAAGCACTGCTTTAAGCACACCACGCAAAAACTCCAAATCATCTCCCGTAGTGTAGCGAGCTGTTGCTATTGCATCGGCTGCCGTTTCGGAATTGTTTATCAGCACAAGTTTTGCACCATTTTGAGCGGCACGGCGTATCTTCATTCCGGCAACACCGTGGGCACGGCTTAAATCGCTCTCTATAAGCACAATCATTTCAGTCGCCGTTAGTTCATCAAAATCAGCGGTCGAACGGTCTGCGCCAAGAACATCTGCAAGCGCACTGTTGCCTTTTGAGAAGGAGAAAATATTGCTCGTGTTCAGCACATTTGTTGCCCAATTTTTAATAGTGGCAATCTGCTCGTTTGTATATCTATCGGAAATTGCAACGCCCAAACAATCGGCGCCGTACACCGTCTGCAGTGACTGCAATTTCTTTGCGGTCAGCACGAAAGCCTCGTTCTCAGGCACTGCTTGATGCTTACCGTCCTGTCCTTTGACAAGCGGTGCGGTCAGGCGGGTTGTTCTCTCGATTTCACCAAAGGCAAATCGGCCCTTCATGCACAAAAGTGCATCTTCGGCACGTTGCGCCGTCGGCAAAGAGCGAATAAGTTGCTTTCCTGTGTGGGTTAATTTTGTACTGCATCCCACCGAGCAGAAAGAGCAGGTGGTCAAAGTCTGATGTTCCTGTGTCGGAACTTGCTTTGGCATCAGCATTGTTTCGGTCAGTGCGCCTGTCGGGCAGACATTTACGCATTGTCCGCACGAAATACAATCGGTCTGCTTGAGTGGCATGTCAAGCGCCGGCTTGACTATGGTGTCAAACCCACGGCCAACCAGTCCGAGTGCGGTCTGTCCTACCACTTCGTCACAAATACGCACGCAAAGTCCGCACAAAATGCATTTGTCGGGATTGCGCTGAATAAAGGGGTGATCGTCTTTAAGCGGACGATTGTGCACCTTGCCACGATACTTCTGCGGTTTAACATCATAATCGTTGGCATGTTTTATCAGCTGGCATTCAAAATAGTCATGGCAACCGCATTCCAAGCAGCGCTTAGCATCGCAAATCGCCTGTTGCTCACTGTATCCGTAGTTAACCTCAAGGAAATTATCACGCCTCTGCTCGGCAGTGCGGTGGGGCATTTGCTCACGTGCCACCTTGGGTCGGTCTGCAAACTCCTCAGCTGTCACTTCACGCTCGACAAGATAAGGCGCTTTATAAGCCACCTGCTGTCCCCTCAAATATCCATCTACCACCTGTGCGGCTTTTTTCGCTTCGCCTATGGCAGAAATGGCGATATCTGCGCCTTTGTTTGTCGCATCGCCTATGGCAAATACACCCTCAACATTTGTCGCAAAAGTGCTTTCATCTGCTGAAATGGTGCTCCACTTTGTCTGCTCGATAATTTCAAGTCCGGCGGCATCAAGCTTTTGTCCGATTGCCACGATAACGGTATCAATCTCGACAACTTCCTCTTTGCCCTCAACCGCTATCGGTGCACGGCGACCGGAAGCGTCCGGCTCACCCAGCTCCATTATTTGCAGTCTGATAGCGTTTGCCTTGCCGTTTTCGCCGAGCACTTCAATCGGATTTGTCAAGTTTTTAAAGATGACACCCTCTTGTTCGGCCTCAATAATTTCAATTTGCTCTGCCGGCATCTCATTTTTTGTGCGCCTGTAAATATTGTAAACCTTCTCTGCGCCCAGACGAATTGCCGTACGGCATGCGTCCATAGCGGTGTTTCCTCCGCCGACAACGGCAACACGGGTTCCGCTCGGATACTGTTTGCCCATTGCCACTTCACGCAAAAAGTCAATACCGCCGACAACCCCTTCAAGGTTTTCACCCGGGCAACGCAATGCCGTGCTCGACCATGCGCCGACGGCAACAATAACAGCGTCATGATTTTCCCTGAGCCAGTCAAGGCTCAAATCTTTACCAATGCGAATATTGTTGTGGAAGGTTATGCCCATCTTTTCAATAACCGAAATTTCTTGCTTTAGGTAGGATTTTGGCAGGCGATACTCGGGTATACCGTACCAAAGCATACCGCCCATTTCGGGCATCATATCATATATGTCCACTGTATGCCCCTGCGCACGCAAAAAATATGCGGCAGAGAGTCCACCGGGGCCGCCGCCTATAACGGCAACTTTTTTACCTGTTGACGGCAATACTTGCGCTGTATAGGCATCTCCGCTTGCAAGGTCAAGATCGGCGACAAAGCGCTTTAGATTTGCGATAGCTATCGGCTCTTCAACAAGCTTGCGCCTACACGCCTCCTCACACGGATGGGGGCAAACACGGCCGATTGCTCCCGGAAGGGGTATTTTATCCTTTACAAGCTTAATTGCCTGCTCATATTCGCCGAGGGCAATAAGGCCGACATATCCCTGACAATCGGTCTGTCCCGGGCAAGCGAGCACGCAAGGCGGACGGCAATCGCCGGTGTGATCCGACAGTAGCAGTTCAAGGGCAGATTGTCTTGTACTGCGCACACGCTGTGTATCGGTCTTGATAATCATACCGTCAGACGCTATTGTCGAGCACGCACGAAGCAGTCTTGGCATTCCCTCTGCCTCAACGACGCAAACACCGCAAGATCCGTACATTTTCACACGCTCATCGTGACATAGCGACGGTATTTCTATACCGTTTTGGCGTGCAATCGCAAGGAGGGTTTGCCCCTGATGGCCGTAAACCTCTCGGCCGTCAATATTCAATCGAATTTCACTCATAGCTAACCTCCTAATCGACAATGACAGCGCCAAAGCGGCATACTGTCACACATTTTCCGCACTTTATGCAAGTGTCGTTATTAAGGGTGTGCGGTTTTTTGACCTCACCCTCAATTGCATTTACCGGGCAATTTCGCTTGCACAATGTGCATCCAACGCATTTTTCAGCGTCAATATCGTAAGAAATAAGGGCTGTACACTGGTGCGCTGTGCATTTTTTATTGTTCACATGGTCTTCATATTCATTTCTGAAATACTTAAGAGTGGTCAGAACCGGGTTGGGCGCCGTTTGTCCGAGACCGCACAGCGAACCGTCCTTGACCTGATGTGCAAGTGTTTCCAGCAGTTCAAGGTCGCCCTGCTGTCCTTCACCTGCCGTTATGCGCTCCAAAATCTCGAGCATACGACGGGTTCCGACACGGCAATGTGTACATTTTCCACAGCTCTCCTTACAGGTAAAGTCGAGGAAAAATCGAGCCATATCGACCATGCAGGTCGTTTCATCCATGACCACCATACCGCCCGAGCCCATTATCGCGCCGGTTGCGGCAAGTGTACGGTAGTCAATCATGGTGTCAATCAATTCAAGCGGTATACATCCGCCCGAAGGGCCACCCATCTGCACCGCTTTAAATGCCTTGTCGTCACGAATACCACCGCCGACGCCGTATATGACATCACGAACGGTCGAGCCCATGGGAATTTCCACAAGGCCACCCTTTTTAATTTTGCCTGTCAGCGCAAACACCTTTGTTCCCTTTGAGTTTTCGGTGCCCATCGCCGCAAATGCCTGTCCACCGCTTCGGATGATCCACGGCACATTTGCATATGTTTCAACATTGTTTATATTTGACGGCTTACCCCAATATCCCTTTTGCGCCGGGAAAGGCGGTTTAAGTCTTGGCATACCACGCTCACCCTCGAGCGAAGCTATAAGCGCCGTTTCCTCACCGCAGACAAATGCGCCTGCACCCGCCTTTATGCGAAGCCTAAAGCTGTGTCCCGAGCCGAGAATATCATCGCCGAGATATCCCTTTTCCTCTGCCTGCTTAATGGCAATTTCAAGTCTGGTGATGGCGAGCGGATATTCTGCACGCACATAAACGACACCCTCATGCGCATTCATTGCGTATGAGGCAATAAGCATACCTTCAATAACGGCATGCGGATCGCCCTCCAGCACCGCTCTGTCCATAAATGCACCGGGATCGCCTTCGTCGGCGTTGCATATTACATACTTTTCACTTCCGGGCGAGTTTTTTGCCGCCTGCCATTTAAACCAGGTCGGAAATCCTGCGCCGCCTCTGCCTGCAAGGCCGGAAACTTTTATAATATCGATAATCTCATCGGCCGATATCTTGCTAATCATTTCAAGGGCGGTATATCCGCCACGTGCGGTGTATTCCTCGATATTCTCAGGGTCAATAACACCGCAGTTTGCAAGCGCAATTCGAGTTTGCGAGTTCAGATTTTCAAAATCCTCCTCGCTTATTTCAAACTGCTGCGCATCGTTTTCAAGACCGCAAACCGATTTGACAATTTCCTGCGCCGCCGCTTCGGTCACTTTTACGTAAATCTTGCGCTGTTTATCGTGCACTTCGACTATCGGCTCCAAATAGCACATGCCGATACATCCGGTGACCACTACCTGAGCATCGTGATTTTCAAATCCTTGCTCCAGCACGGCCGAAACCTTTGCCGCGCCGGCTGCTATACCACAGCTTCCACGACCTACCAAAACTCTCGTACTCATTGCACACCCTCCTTCTGGCGGATTTCACGCAAAATCTGCTTTGTCTTTTCCGGTGTGAGGGTGCCGAAGGTATCTTCGCCGATCATCATAACGGGCGACAGACTGCAACATCCCAGACATGCAACATTGTTATAGGTGAAAAGACCGTCCGGGGTTATTTCACCTTCCTCGACTTCAAGTTCCTCGGCTATCGCCACTTCAATAGCAGATGCGCCGTTAACATGACATGCCGTTCCCTTACACAGCAAAATCAAGTTCTTACCTACCGGTTTTGTGCGGAATTGGGTGTAAAATGTCACAACTCCCAGAACCTGCGCCGGCTTAATTCCCATGCGAAAAGCGATATACGCAAGCAGATCCACCGGCAGATAACCGTACAAATCCTGAGCCTTTTGTAGCACGGTAATCAAACTGCCCGCCACTTGAGCGTACTTTTCAAGCACCGGTTCAAGCAAGCTTGCATCTATTGCAGGGTCTGCAAAAGTCCATTTTTTTGCTCCACAACAGCAATCCATTTCATTCACTCCTTGTTTTATGTTAAATATTATGCACTAAAATATATTTAAATCGAGCTTTTCGGATAAATACTCCATAGCTCTTATCCCACAAACGCTGTTGCCGAAATCGTTCAGCTGTGGCGAATATGTGGCAATTCCATAAAGTTTTGGCACGGTGCCGAATATTCCACCGCCCACTCCGCTTTTGGAGGGGATACCTACGCTGACAGCATATTGTCCCGACTCATCATAAAGACCACAGGTCAGCATAAGTGACCGCAAAAGTCTTGCCGTCTGTGCCGATATAATTTGCTCATCACCGTCAATCGATTTGCCGTTGTTTGCAAGCACAGCGCCCATATAAGACAGCTGATTGCAGTTTGCCAGTATGGCACAGCTTTTGAAATAAACCTCCAAATGCTCCTCCACATCACCGCCCATGATTTCGTTTGACTTCATCATATAGGCAATAGCACGATTTCGGTCGCCGGTAGCGCTTTCAGAGCGGTAAACCTCATCGCTGTAGTAAACATCGGGATTACCAAGCAGTTTACCGGCAAGCGTCAAAATCTTTTCAAGCCGTCTGTGCGGATTTTTGCCGGTAATGGTAGAGGTGACCGCTATCGCCCCTGCATTTATCATGGGATTAAGCGGTATTTTCGAGCGATTTTCCAGCCTTATAATCGAATCAAACGGGTCACCTGTCGGCTCCGCACCGACTATTTCAAAGACATCGCTATGTCCGACATCTTCTATCGCAGCACACAGCAAAATCACCTTGGACACACTCTGCATGGTAAAAAGATGTTCGCAGTCGCCAATTTGTGTGATTTTCCCCTCCAAATCGGTAATACTGATGCCAAGATGATCGGGATCTGCACTTGAAAGTTGGGGAATATAGCTGGCTACCCGTCCGACTCCTCTGCCTTTTATGGCATAGGCATATGCTTCCTCTAAAACTTCATTAATATTCTCTGTTTGCAGTGGGTATTTTAGCATAACAACCTCCTGTTTTTTAGAAGATTTTGTCCACATCGAATTATACCCTAAAAATCATAAAAAATCAACTATATTATCCCTTTAAATCTTAACTGTGTTTTGCGAGTGTGCAAGGCACCGAACCTACAAGTTTTATGTGCACCTTTTCGTAGGGGAAGGGCTGCATCCCCCTCCCTGAAAGAAACTGCTTATGGCAACGGACGACCAAAGGTCGCCCCTACAATCCAACCCAATTTATTTGCGGTAGAATTTTTAAATAAAACACATCTTCAGGTGTGTTTTGCGAG
>CAYJAS010000077.1:0-8311 GCA_964367895.1 uncultured Oscillospiraceae bacterium
GCTCCAAAACACCCTCTCCGACTGTTTGCACATAGCGCCACCAGTCGATCTGCGCAAAGCGCAAATCTCTATTTTTAAGGCGCAACTCGGTGCACAGTTGGGTTATCATCGGAACATTGCCGGCATGTCCGTTTATGAACAGGAAATTTTTCATACCCCACTGCAAAAGCGAGTTTAAAATATCCTCAAGATAATTTTTAAAGCTTTCAGGACGCACCCAAAGGGTTCCCGGAAAGGTTGACATGGTAGTCGATTCACCCACCGGCAATGTAGGTGCTATAATTGCCCCTGTCTGCTCGGAAATCATGCGTGCGATCGCCTCAGCTGCTATTGTATCCGATGCCATAGGAAGGTGAGGGCCATAGCATTCCACTGCACCGGTCGGAATAATGACGGTGTGCATTTCACCTCGCAGCTGATCAAAATCCGTCCATGACATTTGTGATAGATAGCGAGCTTTCATATAGACACCTCCGTAATATTAGTACAAGCAACAAAATGCCCAGGTAGCACTTCTTTTAAAACAGGATCGGAAGCGGTACAAACCTCAGTGCAGAGAAAACATCTCGGAGCAAAACAGCATCCCGGCTCGGGATCTATCGGCGAAGTTATTTCACCTTTCAATATAATACGCTCACGCTTTGCATTTAAGTCTATCGTCGGAACGGCACTGAGCAGAGATTTTGTGTATGGATGAAGTGGGTTTTCAAACAGCTCATCCGCAGTAGCATATTCAACGACATGACCGAGATACATAACCATAATATGGGTAGCAATGTGCTTGACCACGGATAAATCATGAGTTATAAACATATAAGTCAAGTTGCGCTGTTCCTGCAAGTCCTGCATAAGATTTAAAACCTGTGCTTGGATTGACACATCGAGCGCACTGACCGGCTCATCACACACGATAAACTTTGGGTCTAAAGCGAGTGCTCTGGCTACGCCGGCACGCTGGCGACGACCGCCATCAAGCTCGTGCGGGTAACATGCCGCCATGCGCTCTGTGAGTCCTACCGTTTCCATTAGTTTGTCGACATAGGCATTGCGCTCAGCGGAGGTTTTATAAACCTTATAGATTTTGAGTGGCTCCTCCACCGTTTCACGAATACTTTTCCTTGGATCAAGCGAGGAAAACGGATCTTGGAATATCATTTGCATGTGCTGTCTGAGTTGCTTCAAGCGCACCTTAGATGGATTTGTAATATCCTCACCGTCAAAAATAATACTTCCCGCAGTAGACTGTAGCAGGTGCAAAACCGTCCTGCCAAGGGTCGATTTTCCACATCCGCTTTCGCCGACAACCCCTAAAATTTCACCCTGCTTAATGGAAAAGCTTACATTGTCAACCGCATGAAGCATACCCTTGGGGGTTTTAAAGTGCTTCTTTAAGTTTCTTACTTCTAACAAGGTGCTCATTTTTCATCAACCTCCGATACCTTATTGTACATCACACAGCAAACGGTGTGGCCGCTTTCATGCTCAAACACCTCGGGTGAGATTTTGCATCGTTCGGTTGCTGACGGGCAACGCTCTGCAAAGCTACATCCCTCCGGCAAGGCGGTCGGATCGGGCATCATACCCGGTATCGGTGTCAGCCTGTGCGCCTTCTTTGACATATTGGGAACTGAGGTGAAAAGCCCCTTTGTGTATGGGTGCAGAGGATTTTCAAAAACCTGCCTGAGTGTGCCTGCTTCAACTATCTCACCTGCGTACATGATAGCGACTTTGTCGCAAACCTCTGCGACAACACCGAGATCATGGGTTATAAGTAGCATAGCAGTGTCAAGCTTGCTTTTCAGATTGTTCATCAGCTCCAGAACCTGTGCTTGAATGGTAACGTCAAGTGCGGTTGTCGGCTCATCGGCTATTAAAAGCTTAGGGCTACACGCAAGTGCAATTGCAATGACAACACGCTGTTTCATCCCACCTGAAAACTGATGCGGATAATCATCATATCGGCTTCCGTCTATACCAACAAGTTCGAGCATTTCTTCTGTTTTTGCTCTGATTTCTTGTTTGCTTAGCGAGCTGTGTATTGTCAAAACTTCTGCGATCTGATCTCCGACCGTTTCAATAGGGTTTAGACTGGTCATCGGATCTTGGAATATCATCGACACCTCAGCACCGCGTATAGTGCGCATCTCCTTTTTCCCGGCTTTTAACAAATCCTTTCCGGCAAATAAAACCTCACCCTCAAGAACCTTTCCCGGTGGCGTTTGTACAAGTCCCACAATACCGAGCGCCGTCGTTGTTTTACCGGCACCGGTTTCGCCGACCAGTCCGAGCGTTTCTCCCGGATTTATGGCAAAGGACACCCCGTTTACAGCTTTAACCGTACCACTTTTCATCATAAAGTGGATTTTTAAATCTTTAACTTCAATTAAATGTTCCATAATTCACCTCATCAACTCTTGAGCTTGGGGTCAAGCGCATCACGCAGCCCGTCACCAAACATATTGAGTGAGAAGATGGTAATCATGATGGCAAGTCCGGGGAAGGTTACGATATACCAAGCATCTCGTATATACTGTCTGCCGACCGAAAGCAGTGAGCCCCATTCCGGCGTCGGAGGAGCAATGCCAAGCCCGATAAAGCTGAGACTTGCTGTTGACAAAATAGCACCTGCAACGCCAAGAGTCATCTGAACTATGATAGGTGCAAGACAGTTTGGAAGAATGTGTGAGAAGATTATTCGTGCATCACTTCCGCCTATCGAGCGTGTCGCTTCAACAAACTCCTGATCTTTAAGCGAAAGCACCGAAGCGCGCACAATTCTCGCATAACCGGGCATAGCGCTGAAACCGATTGAAATAACCAAGTTTGGAAGTCCGTTCCCGAGCGCCGCAACAACCGATATTGCGAGTAGCAAGCTCGGAATGGAGAGCAGAAGGTCCATAGCTCTCATTATTATGTTATCGCATATGCCGCCGTAAAATCCGGCGAGCGCCCCAAGAACAATGCCAACAGCAGCTGCAAGCAGAACGCTGCAAATACCTACAGTAAGCGAGATTCTTGCGCCGTGTATTACACGGGTAAAGATATCCCTACCGAGATTATCGGTGCCAAAAATATGTTCCGCCGAAGGGGACTGAAAGGCATTTGGCAAATCAAGCTTATCATATTCATATGGTGTAATAAAATCGGCAAAAATAGCACAAAAAACGAGAGCAAGCAGAATAAAAAGGCCAATCATTGCAAGCTTGTTGCGAGCAAGGCGGCGAAGCACATCGCGTGTTTTGCTGGTTTTTTTAATTTTCTTTTTAGTTTGCATCATGCCGGCACCTCCTTTTTCTTCAGCTGAGTTTTGCGGCTGTATTGCGATTTGATGCGTGGGTCAAAATAAGCATAGAGCATATCGACAAACAGGTTTACAAATCCGAATACAAAAGCTATAAACAGCACTCCGCCCTGTACCATAGGATAATCACGTGCTTTTATCCCATTAACTATAAGGCTACCAAGCCCGGGTATGCCAAAAATTGACTCGGTCAAAACGGCACCACCCATCATTCTGCCAAAAGAGATGCCTATTGTTGTCATAACGGGGATAATGGCATTTTTAAAGGCATGTTTAAATATAACGATGGATTCTTTCTGCCCCTTTGCTCTAACCGTTCTGACAAAATCCTGGCGGATAACCTCGAGCATACTTGAACGTGTCATACGCATTATGCTCGCCGCAGTGCTCGTTCCGATGGTGAGTGCCGGCATTATCCAGTGAAGCGCCGTGTCAAAACCTGACGGTGGAAGCCAGTCAAGATAAACAGAAAAGAGCAAAATCATCATGATTCCCTGCCAAAAGTTTGGCATGGATGCACCCATAAGCGAAACGGTTGTGGCGGTATAGTCAAAAGCCGAATATTGCTTTACTGCCGCTACGATACCGGCGAGCACTCCTATTACAGTCGCTATAACAATACTCAGTGCCGCAAGCTGCAAAGTGGTCGGAAAGCGCAGAAGTATTTCTTTAAGCACCGACGTATTTGTCGTATAAGAAGTGCCCATATCAGCACGGAAAATAAGGTCTGCCAGGTAACGAAAGTACTGCACAATAAATGGGTCATTCAGCCCAAGCTCCTCCTGTAGCTGCGCTATCCCCTCCGGAGTTGCGCCATCACCGAGGATTTGAGCCGCCGGGTCGCCCGGCGTAAAATAGAGCATTGTAAATATAACAAAGGACACGCCAATAAGAACCGGTATCATCATTAAAAGGCGCTTAAAAAAATATTTTGCCACAGAAAATACCTCCTTGCGGTAAAATTAAACAGGGGCTGTGGCACTGCATAGCTCGCCACAGCCCCTGTTTGGTGAAAGATTAGTTGATAACTATATTTGCAAGATCGGGGGTATTGCCGGGATGGGGATAGAAGCCTTCAATATTGTCTCCGATACCGTAAACGACATTGGGGAAGCAAAGCGGTATGCAGTAGTTCTTCTCCCAAACATACTGTTGAAGCTCTTCATAAATGCCTGCGCGTGTATCATAATCAAACTCAGCTGCGCCTCTATCAAGATACTCATCAATAGTGGTATCGTTGGGCTGAATGGCATTGACAGCTGTGCTGCGCCAAATCATCATAGCGTTGTCCGGATCACCGCTAACTGCGTTGGTTGTCGCTATTGCCACTTGAACTTCACCTGCATTTGCCTGCTCAAGGTAGGTTGCCTGCTCCATCGGCTCAATATTTGTAGTGACACCGATTTCCGCCCACATGCCTTGAATAATTTCGGCAATAGTTGAGGAAACCGCATCTTCACCAAGTTTGATTGTAAGTTCAAGACCATTTGCGTAACCTGCTTCGGCAAGAAGCTGTTGCGCAAGTGCCGGATCATAAGTTTTTGCCGGCATGGAAGCGTGCATCATAATATTTGGTGACATATAAGTATCGGCGACTTGTGTATCTGAGCCGTATACTGCAGCAACGAGCGACGGAATATCAACTGCAGTGACAAGTGCTTCGCGAAGTTTTTCATTGCTAAGAGTATCATCACTCATGTTAAATGAAACATATACGAATTTGAACGCCGGACCGCTAACGATCTCAACACCATCGGTTTCAGCAAGACGAGCAGCGTCATTAGGAACGATATCGTATACGATATCTGCACCGCCGGTTTCAAGCTCGATAGCACGGTTTGAAGCCTCGGTCACAAATCTGAACTCGAGTGTATCATATGCAGGCTGTGCACCCCAATAGCTTTCGTTTCTTTGAAGAACTATTTTGTCACCAACTGTCCAGCTTTCGACCACAAACGGTCCGGAGCCTACCGGTGCACGAGCAAAGGCTTCATCGCCAACACTCTCGACAACCGCTTTAGGCAATATGGCGCCACGAGCACTTGCAAGATAGTTAAGAACCGCAGCAAAGGGCTGTTTTGTAGCTACATCTACTACATATGTATCGACAACTTTGATGTTATCGGGGTCAAACTGAATGAAAAAGGTCTGTGAACCGGCCGAAGTGCATGCACGTTGCAGGGAAAATGCAACATCCTCTGCGGTAAGCGCACTACCATCGTGGAAGGTAACATCATCACGGATGGTAAAGCGTGTTGTGACATCGTCAATTTGCTCCCATTCAAGCGCGAGATCGGGAAGAATGTTGCCTGCCTCGTCTTTCGTTACAAGCTTATCAAAAACTTCCTCTTGAACAGCCCATGAGCTAAGCCTGGTGTTGTTGTGCGGATCGGCATTGGGAGGCTCACTGCTGAGAATTACATTGAGTGTGCTTGTGTCAACATCGGTGTCATCTCCCGTGTCGGGGGTGGTTGCCGGATCATCGGTTGACGGGGTGTCCGGATTGTCGGTCGAGGGCTCATCGGTGTCTGCTGGAGTACATCCGGCAAACAGCATAAGCATTACCAGTGAAAGGGCAATCAGTCTTTTGGTCAGTTTCATGTTTTCTTCCTCCTAAGATTTAAAGTGTTTATTTTATACCGGCGAGCACTCTCGCAAATATACTTAGAACTGCTTGAGATAGCTTATAGCAAGGCTTGCCATTGAGCGTGTGCAAAGCTTTATATACGGCTCCTCTATCATAAAGCCACTGCTGTGTGCCGGAGAGGCATTACCTGTTCCGACCCTGTAAAAACAGGAGGGGACACGCTGTGTATAAAAGCCGTAATCCTCTGCTCCGAGAATAGGTAGTTTTTCAATAATAAGGCGATTGTCATTAGAGTAGGTCGGCTCAATATCGCAAAGCCAAGCGGCCGTGTCCGCCCCTATCTCGTCTGCAACAAACTGCGTAAGCTTCGGATCATTATATACCGAGGAATATCCCTCAGTCAATATAAACTCAGCGCTGCCGCCCATAGTTGCAGCAATACCTTCGGCAGTTGTTTTAAGTTTCTCAATAAGCGCATCTCTCGTATGCGCCTTGACATTGCGCATCATACCTGTGAGATGAACTCTGTCCGGCACTATATTCGGTGCGGTGCCACCCTCAATTTTTCCTATAGAATATGTAGCACGTTCCATCGGGTCAATGTTTTTGAGCAGCAAGCTCTCGAGTGCAACGATAGTATGAGCGGCTATTGAAATCGCATCGACACCTTTTTGAGGCTGAGCGCTGTGGGTTTTTATGCCTGATATTATTATTTCAAACTTGTCCGAGTAAGAGGTGACATTTTCAAATCCGAGTGAAAAATACCCCGGCGGTGTCGTCGCCATTGTGTGAAGAGCTATTGAGGCGTCAATTTTTATATCATCCATGATGCCCTCTTTAATCATTTCCCTACCGCCACCGCCGCTCTCCTCTGCCGGCTGAAAGACAAAGCGCACTGTACCGCAAAAGTGTTCCTTTAGTTCATTTAAAATCTTAGCAACGCCTACAAGATTTGCGGTATGAACATCATGGCCGCAAGCGTGCATTACGCCGGGATTTTTAGAACGATAGGGCAAGTAATTCTCTTCATTCAGTGGAAGCGCATCCATATCAGCACGAAGCAGAAGTGTCTTTCCCGGGGCATGTCCGTGCAAATCTGCGATTAAGCCGGTTTTTGCGATGCCGGACTTTACAGTCATCCCGATATTCTCTAAAGCGGTTTTAACTCTCTCCGCTGTACGATACTCATCAAAGGCACGCTCGGGGTCTGCGTGAATTTCATGTCTTAACTCAAGCACATCCTGCTCATACTTATCAGAAAGTTCTATAATCTGTTGTTTTAGCTCTTGTAGACTTAACATCTTGTCCTCTTTCAAGTTTTATTTGAAAAAACTGTGGTATTATGATAAACTATGTTATATATCTTGTCTGTAAAAGGTTCAAAACTATACCTATTACACAAGAATTTTTACTGCTTTTTGTATGTTTTGTCAAAAAGCGTGTTTGGTTTTCCCTTTATAGTTATTATACATTTATAAAAGCAAATGTGAAGCAATTGTTTTGCATACAGCTATCCGTTTTTGGAATACAAGAGGTGAATTATGACAGAATTACAGCTTAAATGTTTTGTCTGCGTTGAAAGTTATAGAAGTTTTACAAAGGCAGCAGATGAACTTCATGTTGTACAAGCAACGGTCAGTCGCCAAATCTCTGCGCTTGAAGAAGAAATCGGCGTTAAACTATTTGAGCGTGACAGTCACGGGGTGCGCCCTACGATCTCAGGAGAGATGTTTGCAAAGTACGCACCGGTCTTTTTGGAGTATCAAAAGACAATCATTTCAAGAGTGCGAAACGCATTTTTTGAAGTTGAGCATACACTGCGCCTCGGAGTTGGCCCATATGAGTCTTACCTTCTGAGAGAACCACTTAAAGCACTTTACAAGCAATATCCAAAAACAGTCGCCGAGGTTACGATGTATACCTATTTCGTCCTACTCACAAGGTACCGCAACAATGTTCTTGATCTCGCACTGTGCAATGCACAGGCTGCCGCACAAATGAGTGACTTTCATGCTGTAGAGATTTACAACCAAAATTGGATCGTTGCCGCCGCCGCAGAACATCCGATTTGGCAGTGTGACCCAACCTCTCCTGAGCTTTTTGATGGTAGGAGAATCATAACCCTTGTTGACGATCAATATAATGTTCTGCGTGGATATTGCGACAGGCACTTTCCAAACTGTCGTCTTGTGGAAACAAATTTTTTACCGGCACTTTTTGAGCAGGTAAGCTCCGGCATGGGGATAGCCATTCTACCACCATTTGTGACGCAGCATCTACCGCAAGGGGTCATAGCAAAGGATATTTTAAAAGTACCGTTTGCACAGCATTTTTATTTAATGATCAATCCACGACTGTTGAGCGAAGAGAAAAAGTACGATGACACCACCTTTTTGATAGAACAAATTAAAAGACTATGAGTA
>CAYJAS010000078.1:0-8188 GCA_964367895.1 uncultured Oscillospiraceae bacterium
AAAGTTTACAAATTGGAGGTAATTTATGAGCAGTACCTTTGGAAATCGCATAAAGATTTCCATTTTCGGCCAGTCGCACGGGCACAGCATAGGGGTGGTAATCGACGGTTTGCCCGCCGGATTTGCCCTTGACACAGATCATCTCGCCCAATATATGGCACGCCGTGCGCCCGGCAAAGGTCCACACACGACCGCTCGTGCCGAGGGTGATGCGGTGGAAATTATCTCCGGACTTGTAAACGGATTCACCTGCGGTGCCCCCCTTTGCGCCGTTATAAAAAACGGTGACAAGCGCAGTGGCGACTATAAAAATCTCGCCGATATCCCTCGCCCGGGGCACGCCGATTGGCCGGCGCATGTAAAATACAGCGGGTTTAACGATGTCGCCGGCGGAGGGCATTTTTCCGGCAGATTGACCGCTCCGCTGTGTATCGCCGGGGCGATTGCCACCCAAATGCTTGAGCAAAGAGGGGTGCAAATCGGTGCTCATATTTTGAGCATCGGCGAGGTGAAAGACCGCCCCTTTGACCCGATTTCCCCCGAAATTGCACAACTTTGCGGACAAAAACTGCGTGTTCTAAACCCCGAAATTGAGCAAAAAATGCTCGACTGTATAGCCGATGCTTCGGCCGACGGTGACTCAGTGGGTGGCTCGGTGCAATGTGCCGTTGTCGGACTTCCGGTCGGCATCGGTGGTCCGCTTTTCGGCGGTGTGGAGGGCAAGCTATCACAAGCAATTTTCGCCATACCGGGAGTTCGTGGGCTGGATTTCGGCGCAGGTTTTGATGCCTGCAAAATGCGTGGCAGTGAGCACAACGACAGCTATTTCATGCAAGATGGCACGGTGCGCACACGCACCAACAACCACGGTGGAGTGCTGGGCGGAATTACCACCGCAATGCCTTTGCTTTTCAAGGTGGCCTTTAAGCCCACCCCGTCGATATCAAAACAGCAGGACAGCATCAGCTGTCAGAGCCTGCAAGACGCAAAGCTAAGCATAGTCGGGCGACATGATCCGTGTATAGTTCCGAGAGCGGTTGTCTGCGTAGAAGCGGCCGCCGCAATCTCAATTTTAGATATGCTTTTGGAGGAAAAATTATGAGTGATTTACACAGCCTCAGAGGTGAGATAGACAGCATAGACGAACAGCTTCTCAAGCTGTTTGAACAGCGCATGGACGTGTCGGCAAGAGTTGCCGAGTACAAAATGCAAAACAATTTGCCGATATTTCAGCCACAGCGTGAGCGTGAAAAGCTGAGCGAGATCGCCGGTGCGGTGCGCCCCGATTTAAAGGATCTGTCGCGTGTGCTTTACGGCTTTATGTTTGAGCTCAGCCGCACTTATCAGCGCCGTCAAAGCGACGATAAGAGCGAGGTTTTTGGCAAAATTACCGAGGCTATAGAAAGCACACCACAGCTGTTTCCGACCGAGGCCAGCGTCGCATGCCAAGGGGTCGAGGGGGCATATTCCCAGATAGCGACACAGCGCATGTTTAAAAACCCCGATATACAGTATTTCAAAACATTTGAGGGGGTATTTTCGGCGATAGATGCAGGGTTTTGCCGTTATGGGATACTGCCCATTGAAAACAGCACGGCAGGCTCTGTGACCAAAATCTATGATTTGATGCTCAAATATGATTTCAGCGTCGTGCGCTCTTTGCGCCTTAAGGTGGAGCACAGCTTGCTTGCCCGTCAGGGGGCGAGTGTAGACGGAATTACCGAGATTTTCTCCCACGAGCAGGCGATAAATCAGTGCAGTGATTTTATAAAATCGCTGGGCAATGTCAAGGTGACCGAGGTGGAAAACACTGCGGCGGCAGCTGCGGCGGTTGCTATGTCAAATCGCACCGATGTTGCCGCACTGAGCTCGCCAATATGCGCCGAACTTTACGGTCTAACTGCTCTTAAAAAAGAGGTGCAAAATGTCAGCAACAACCGCACACGGTTTATGTGCATCTCCAAAAAACTTGAAATATACCCCGGCGCAGACAAGACCGGCATAATGCTTGTCCTGCCACACAGACCGGGTGCACTTTACAATATTTTGGCGAGATTTTACACCCTTGGCATAAACCTTATCAAGCTTGAAAGCCGTCCGCTACCGGGTAGGGATTTTGAGTTTATGTTTTATCTTGACCTTGAAACCTCTGTCTACTCGCCCGAGTTTGCCGAGTTGATAAGCGGTATCGGCACGCTGTGCGAGGAGTTTAAATACCTCGGCAGTTATACCGAGGTGATGTGATGCTCAGGCTGGGACTGATAGGCGGTGGGCTTTCGCACAGCTACTCGCCCATGATTTACTCGCAGATGATAGACTGCACCTACAATCTTTTTCCGCTCACAAGAGCCGAATTGCCCGAGTTTATGGAAAACTTTAATCTTGACGGGGTAAATGTTACCATACCGTACAAGCAGGAAATTATCCCATTCCTTGAGGAGGTTTGCGGTGCGGCGGCCGAAATCGGTGCGGTAAATACCATAGTCAAAAGAGATGGCAAGCTTTACGGTTACAACACCGATGTCGATGGATTTTCCTTCATGTGCTCGCTGAGCGGTGCCCATTTCAGTGGCAAAAAAGCGTTAATTTTGGGCAGTGGCGGAGCCTGCAAAACAGCGGTGTCGGTGCTCGCCAAATTAGGTGCATATGTGACGGTAATTTCACGAAACGGCGCCGACAATTATGACAATATCGCAAAGCACAGCGATGCTCAAATCATTGTCAACACAACCCCGGTCGGAATGTATCCGCAAACCGGGTACAGCCCGATAGACCTTGATATCTTCAAGCAATGCGAATGTGTGCTCGACCTTGTGTACAATCCGGCACGAACGGCCCTCACTATGCAGGCACAGCGCATGGGTATCAAGGCGATGACAGGCCTTTCCATGTTGGTGGCGCAGGCAAAAAGGGCGGCAGAGCTTTACACCGGCAGCGAGATAGATGAGCAGGTAACCCAAAAGGTTTTGAGCTCCCTCAGCCGTCATATGCTCAATATCGTGCTTGTCGGCATGCCGGGGAGCGGCAAAAGCACGGTGGGCAAACTGCTTGCATCTATGCTTGGAAGGGAGTTTTTTGACTGCGATGAGGAGATTGAAAAACGCTATGGTGCAAGCCCGAAGGAGATAATTACACAGCAGGGCGAGAGCGAGTTTCGGCGCATTGAAACGGCCGTCCTTTCCACCCTCGGCGCAATGTCGGAAGCGGTCATTGCAACCGGTGGCGGAGCGGTCACACAGCCGGAGAATTATGATTTATTGCGTCAAAATAGCGTGATTTACTGTATAAATCGTCCGCTTGAACTGCTCAGCACCAACGGCAGACCGCTGTCGGGCGATGTAAAGGCACTTTATGAGGTGCGCAGGCCGATGTATGAGGCATTTGCCGACCGATTTGCAGACAATGTAAAGACGGCCGCCCACACGGCACGTGAGATTGCGGAGGACTTTATCGTATGAAAATACTTGTGCTTAACGGCCCCAATTTGAACATGCTCGGCATTCGTGAGCCCGACATTTACGGCAGTCGCACCTATGCTGATTTACAGCAATTTATCGAGCAAAAAGCAGACGAAAAGGGCTGTTCTGTGGTGATTAAGCAGAGCAATCATGAGGGAGTTTTGGTCGATTTGATACAGCAGGCCTTGGGGGTTTATGACGGTATAATTATCAATCCTGCCGCATATACACACACCTCTGTGGCCATTTTAGACGCCCTAAAATCGGTCGGTATTCCCACCGTGGAGGTGCACCTCAGCGATATTAGTACCCGTGAGAGTTTCAGGCAACATTCCTATATTTCGCCTGCATGTGTCGCCACAATCGCCGGCAAGGGTTTTGATGGGTACGCTAGCGCAATAGAGGTTTTATTAGAGTTGCACACATAGTTGTATTTTCGTTTTTTACTGTAGGGGCGACCTTGGGTCGTCCGTTGCGGCAAGAGCAGAGCCCTTGCCCTACAAACCCCCGTAGGGGCGGTCATCGGCCGCCCGTCGTTCCACTCGTCCTGTAGGGAATGCATTGTATGCATTCCGCAGACGGCACGCATACAATGCGTGCCCTACAATACCAAAATGACGTACCTGCAAATATTTTTTGCCACATCGGTGTGGGGGAGAGGCTCTGTCCTCTCCCGAAAAGCTTCGTACCCCTTCGGGTGACCGATGACTGCATTTACATAATAAAATCAACGGAGGACTATACAATATGAACTATCACATTTCAAACGCCGCGCGAAAGGTCGAGCACAGCTTTATCACTTCTGTCTTTGAGCGCAAATTGCCCGACGACACCATCGTCATGATGGGGGGCAGTCCGTCGGCCGAGCTTTTTCCCAAGGAGCAACTTTCAAGGCTTGCCTCCGAGGTGCTCTCAGAGGGTAAATCGCTCGATTACGGCTTTGGTTTTGGTTATGCAAAACTGAGAGAACGCCTGAAAGAAGCTTGTCCATTTGCCGGAGTGGAGGATGCCATTGTAATGACCAGCGGAGGGCAACAGGGCATTTACATGACGGCCGCCGTGCTGACAAATCCCGGCGATACAATTTTGGTCGAGCAACCGACCTTTGTCGCCGCCATTGATGTTTTCAAGGGAGTAGGCGCAAATGTTGTGGGCGTTTCCCTGGAGCAGGACGGCATAAATATAGAGAGTCTTAAAGCGGCGATAGCGAGCGAGCAAAATATTCGCTTTTTATACACCATTCCGAACTTTCAAAATCCGAGCGGTATAACCATGTCGGCGAAAAAACGCCGTGAAGTTTATGAAATCTGCCGTGATGCCGGCATTTTGATTTTGGAGGACGACCCGTACGGAAGTCTGCGATTTACCGACCAGCAAATAGCGCCGATAAAATCATATGACAGCACCGGCACGGTAATTTATTGCAGTTCCTTTTCGAAAATCATTGCGCCCGGTCTGCGTGTGGGCTGGCTATTGCTTCCCCGGGAGTTGGCTGTGCATGTTGGAAATGTCAAGGCGAGTGACGATGTTCACAGCTCACTCTTGCCTCAAATTGTTATTGAGAGATTTATGGAGCAATGCGATTTGGAGGGGCATATTTCCACTTTGTGCCGTGAATATTCCGAGCGATGCCGGCTGATGCTTGACGCTATCGACAAGTATTTCCCAAGTCGGGTCACCCGCACAAATCCGACCGGAGGTCTGTTCGTTTGGTGCGATTTGGGCGAGGGGCATGACAGTTATAAACTGTATGATTTGGCCATCGAACACGGTGTCGCCTTCGTGCCCGGCATCGCATTTTACTCCGATTCGAGAGAAACATGTTCGGCCTTTAGGCTCAATTATTCCTCCATGCCAAAAGGGGATATTGTCGAAGGGGTCAAGCGGATCGCGAAGGCGATTGAGCAGTATTTTGCGGTATAGCACGGGTTGTTTGTTAACATCGGTTGTAGGGAACGGTCTTGACTGTTCCGAAAGAATTGCACAACTCTGCGGAGCGACGAAAGTGCGAAGGTCGAGTCAAGACTCGACCTTACACCGTTGTTTGCACCTGTGCGAGTACGGGCAGCCGATGACCGCCTCTACAGCGGAATTCTTAGCGACAAAAGGCACCCGATTGGGTGCCTTTTTTTACATAGTAGGCAAGGTGATGACAAGCATTAGTTTGTCGCCCTCCTGCCGCTTTTCCATTTCCGGGCTAAGCCCGCTCTTGCGCATTATCCCGAGGGCATGTTCAACCGTGTTGACAAAAATGCGCACATCTTTTAAGATAATCTGCCGTTTGCCCTTGTTGCTCGGCCTGCCCTCAAGCATTAGCTCGACATATCGCTCTGCCTGTTCGACATTCATGCCCTTGTCAATTATGTAATCGGTCACCTTTCTGCGCATCGCTTCATCGTCAATCCTAAGTAGTGCCCGTGCATGTCGCTCTGTCAAATTGTGCAGTCGCACCAGCTCGATTATCTCCTGTGGCAGTCGCAAAAGGCGCAATTTGTTGGCAACGGCGCTCTGTGTTCGCCCTATGCGCTGTGCCACCTGCTCCTGTGTCATGCCAAACTCCTTGCACAAACGGCGAATTGACTGCGCCTCCTCAAAAAAATCGAGGTCACGTCGTGCGATATTTTCGACCAGCGCCATTAGACTGCTGTCCTCCTCGCACACCTCAATTATATAGCAGGGCACGCTGCTGAGCCCAGCCATTTTTGCGGCACGAAGGCGGCGTTCGCCGGCCACAAGTTCAAATCCGCCCTCTTTTCGTCTGACGGTCAGAGGAGTTATCACGCCAAATCTGCGTATACTTTCGGCCAAGTCAAAAAGCGCCTTTGTATCAAATAATTTTCTCGGTTGGCCGGGGTTTTTTGCGATTTTATCGAGCGATATTCGCTTAAAATCCTGCTTGTCCTTTTTGAGTAAAAATGTAGCGGCCATTTGTATTTCTCCTTTCGGTTGTGTGGGGCGTGGGGGAAAGCCACCGCCACGCGGCAAGAGCAGAGCCCTTGCCCTACAGGGCGTGGGAAGGGCGGGCGGCCAATGACCGCCTCTACAGCGGTATGGCAAATAACAATTTGTAGGGGCGACCTTTGGTCGTCCGTTGGTTGTACGCTTTCTTTCAGGGGTTAACAGCTAAGTTTGCCCTTACATTAAAAATAACACAGGGAAATGATAAAAATCCTCGAAACTGTATGTAAAAAAATGTAAAATACAGATATTTGTTGTCGCTCTGGCCAATTTTATCCAACAAAACGGTATTTTTGCATCTTTTTGATCAAAATATCTTTACTTTTTGAGCAAAATAGGTATATAATTAATCAATATTGCTATCACAAAAATTTTAAATGGGCTTTGCCCGAAAAAGAGGTAATAGAATGAAGCACCTTTCAAGCCACAGAAGCAAAAAACCCATATGGATACTGTATGTTCTTGCCGCTGTTGCGGTGATTATCGCCGGTTTTGCCGTGTACAAGGTTATAATCTCACAAGAATCCGACCAACCGGCCATTGAGGACGATCAAGACCCGACAGGCGACAACACGGCAGACGGCACTGACGATCAAGATCCGACCGATAATGACATAGACACACCGGTTGAGCCCGAACCCGAGGTGAGCGATGCAGAAATCGAGCAGCTTCTTGCCGAGGCAGACACCCTTGCCGCAGGCTATTTTTATGACGAGGCACTCACTTTGCTCACCGGCAATGAGGACAGCAGAGTGACCGCAAAAATTGCCGAGGTGCAAGCTCAAAAGGACAATTTGGTCAAATATGAGGGGCAGACCTATCATGTCTTTTTCCACAGTCTTATTGTTGACAATTCCAAAGCCTTTGACGGCGATTACGACTCGGCAGGCTACAATCTCTATATGACTACCGTGTCGGAGTTTGAAAAAATGCTTCCGCTGTTTTTGGAAAACGATTTTGTTTTGTATGATATAACCGAGATGGTTGAACTGGTGGACGGTGTGGCAGTGCCCAAGGATATTATGCTACCGCCCGGCAAAAAACCGCTTGTAATTTCAATCGACGATGTCAACTACTATAAGTACATGGAGGAAGATGGTTTTGCAGACCGCCTCGATGTTGACGAAAACGGCAGAGTTGTCACCGTTGTGCTTGATGAAAACGGTGAGGATACCTTCACCTATGACGGCGATGTCATGCCCATTTTGGACACCTTTGTAATGGAGCACCCTGAGTTTTCCTACAGGGGCGCAAAGGGCATTGTGGCCATCACCGGGTATGAGGGCGCATACGGATATATGATCACCGATCTGCCCGATTTTGACGAGGCCACACAACAATGGATGCTCGACAAGGTGGTAGAGGTTTCCGATGCTCTGCGTGCAAGCGGCTGGCAGATTGCAAACCACAGCTATACACACAACGGCTATTGGTCGGACAAAACCATGACCATGGATCAGCTTGAATATGACACCGGCCGTTGGCTGGGCGAGATTATGCCCTATGTCGGCGAAACCAATATCATAATCACACCGTTTGGCGTCGTTTACGACAAAGATGATGAGCGCTATCGTTATATAATCGACAACGGATTTTATATTTATTGCCCTGTCGGCTCGAGGATGACCACCTTGTACAGAGATGATAACATGCTTCAAGAGCGTTTAAATCTTGACGGGCTGACCATGATTAAGTATCCTGAGCGTATAAGCAAGCATTTCTTTGATCCGGCATTGGTGCTCGACCCAGAGCGCCCACCGATGGATTAATTA
>CAYJAS010000079.1:0-8033 GCA_964367895.1 uncultured Oscillospiraceae bacterium
TTTGGAAGACAGAAGCTAAACTGCACGCCGTTTTCTTTGTTCTCTGCACGCACGGCTCCGCCATGTGCCGTGATAACACTTTTGACCAGATGAAGGCCAAGGCCTATATTGCCGTTTGCGCGACCCCTCGCCTTGTCGGCACGATAAAAACTCTCCCAAAGGTGGGGGATATCCTCCTCCGAGATGTGAGAGCCACTGTTAAATACAGAGAAAACCGCCTGCGAGCCGATGGTTTTAAGGGACACCGAAATCTTTTCTTTGTCGGGGGTGTGCTCTATGGCATTGTTTAAAAAATTGCGCATTGCCTGCTCAAGCGAGTCACTGTCGCCGTGTACAAAGATTTCAGGCTCAATATCAAATGAAAAGTCATGCCGGCCGACGGTCGGCATCATTTTGTTTATAAAGTTTGTGCAATGCTCCGAAAGGTCAAAAACGCTAAAATCAGTGTTTTCAAGCTTTCGTTCGATCAGCGATAAGTTGAGCATACTGCCGACCATGTCGCTCAGTCGTCTGCTTTCCTCAATAAGCACCGAGCAGTAATAATCTCTGTCAATATCCCCGGGATTGTCACGTATATTGCTTGCGTATAGCTCAAGTAAGGTCAGTGGCGTCTTCATTTCATGGGACACAGCGGCGATAAAAGAGCGCTGGGCCTGCTCAAGCTGTTTTTGCTTGTCAATATCCTGCTTGAGCTTTGTATTTGCGATATTCAAATCAAAGATTGCTTGTTTCAGCTGTGTTGACATAGTATTTATACTCCTTGAGAGCCTCGATAGCTCACTGCATGAGATGTTTTCATTTGCCAGCTCGCTGAAATCGAGAGTGGCAAGCGAGGAAGCTATCCGCTCCATTTGCCTGAGCGGATTTGCAAGGTTTTTGGACAGCAATACAGCGAGCACAATTCCAAGCACCAACACAGCAGCTGAAATGATTATGCTTGGTGTGGTCAAAGTTTGCACACTGCGCTCGATTGCCGGCAGTGGCATGGTGATTGTCAAATATACAGGTTGACCTTCGTGGTCAAAACTCCCTTGCAAAAGCAGAGTGGTATTCTCGCTGTTGCCACCACTGCCAAAGTGGGTAGGGTTGCTTGATGCAACTCTGACCACCGGTGAGGTGCTGAAGTTTTCACGCTCAAACATACCGGGGGGAAGGCGGAAACCCTGAAGTAATCGACCGGCAATTTCATTGTCCATCTCGCTACCTTCGATATTTATGTCAGGATAAATCCAACTTTGGTCGTCAAAAAAAACTATGTTGAGCGACTCTGAGAGTTGATACTCCTGCAATAAGCCCTCTACAGACTCTATTGTGCCGTCATATGCCTGAGATATCTCGTAAAAGGCATTTTCAACGGTATTGCTTTTGATGTCGGTATAATAATCTTGCGCAAAAAAGAGGTTAAATGCGGTCTGTATGCCAAAGGATAGCACAATTGTAAATATAATAACAGCCAGCACCTGTGTTCTTATAGAATATTTCATGAAAGCACCTCAAAACAATAGCCAACACGGTGCACCGTTCTGATATATCCGGCACAATGCAGTAGTTTAACCCTCAGCTGTTTTACATGGGTGTCAACCGTCCGCACATCACCGTCAAAATCATATCCCCAAACGGTATTTAGCAGCTGTTCTCTGCTGAGGGTGGTTCTTTCAGAGCGCATAAAAAAGCAAAGTAGGTCAAACTCACGCTTTGTGAGCTCAAGTACGGCACCGTCAAGGGTGCACAGGCGAGCGCTTTGGTCAAGGGTAATAGCCCCTGCTTTAAATGTATCCTGCTCGCCCTTGCCCACCCGTTTAAGCAGTGCTTGTACTCGGGCAAGCAATACCGAAGGTGAAAAAGGCTTTGCCACATAGTCGTCCGCACCGAGCGAGAAGCCGGTCAGCTCGTCGTATGATTCGCTTTTGGCGGTAAGCATAATGACAGGGGTATTTACCCCTTGTTCTCTTATCTGCCTGAGCAATGAAAATCCGTCACATTTGGGCATCATGACATCTAAAACAATCAAATCTATCTCGCTTTTGCGAGCAAGGGCAAGATTTAGCCCCTGTTCGCCATCAAAAGCTTCGAGTACGGCAAATTTTTTCGCCGCAAAAAAATCTTTGAGGGCACGAACGATATTGTGCTCGTCATCAACTATTAAAATACATATCTTTCTGTCTAACATAACCCACCTCTTTTTGTTATGACATTATAATATAGCAAACAAAATGGACAATCAAGAGGTTTGCCGATATATTCAAATTTTGTTGTCTTTGACATCACAACTCCATCAAAACTCGGCTGTATAATCAAAGCATAGAAAAAAGAGGCGGAGCATTACCGCCCGATTATAGGAGGAGTCAAAATGGAAAACACAGTTGTTAAGCCGAAAAAGAGTAAAAAGAAAATTATAGTGAGCGCAGTTTCACTCATACTTGTAGCGGCGATGGGATTTGGGATTTACACTTTGTTCTTTGTGGAGGAGCCACTTGTTGCGCTGACCGAGCAAAGCACCTTCGGCACCCTCGCCGATGTACTTGAGGGAAGTGGTTCTACAATGCCTGCCGACAGCCTGAGCATCTCGGCGGCGTCGAGTGAGGCCGAAATCGAGGGTGTGTATGTCAGCAGGGGAGACGAGGTAATCGCAGGGCAACTGCTGTACATTCAAAACGATGATGAGGTAGACGACCTTATAGATGAGTATGAGGCGCAAATCGAAACATATGAGGATACACTCGACGGATATTATGACAGTCTTTCAGAACTGTCGGACAGCATTTCGGCGGCCAGTATAAAAGCCTCCTTCTCCGGCAAAGTGTTAGACATAAAAGTTGAGGAAAGTGACAATGTCCAAAGCGGAAGCACTTTGGCTATGCTTATAGATGATAGTGCCATGAGCATAAAGCTGTACTTTGACTATATTTATGAGAGCGACATCTATATAGGGATGCCGGCGAGCATTTCGATAGCCGACCAAATGCTATTGCTTGACGGTACGGTGTCCGACATCAGTTATGTAAACTACATCACACCGCAGGGTGCGGCCTGTTTTGCGGTCACCGTAGAAGTGCAAAATCCCGGCTCGCTTACAGAGGGTATGGCGGCAAGTGCATATCTGAATGCCACCTCCGGTGAGCATATTTACTCTACGACCGACGGAACCCTTGAATATTCCCAGAGCGAGGGCATCACAGCCGAAACCTCCGGCACCGTTTCAAAAGTAAATGTCGAGGACTATGAGCAGGTTAGCGCAGGGCAAGTGCTGTTCTGGCTCGAAACAGAAAATTTAAATGAGCAGTATAGCGAAACTCAAGAAAAAATAGATGAAACACTTGAAAAAATCACCGAAGTAGAGCAAAAAATAGCCGATGCAGAGCAATCACGTGAGGATTTTGAAGTTTACTCGGACATTTCGGGGCAGGTTATAAATCTATCGGTGAGTGAGGGCGAGGTAGTCAGAAGCGGAATGGCAGCCGTCACAATTTATGACACCGAGGTGGTCAGCATCACGGCAAATATTGACGAGCTGGATATAGATTATATTTCTCTCGGAATGTCGGTCACCTTGCAGTATGCGACGGCATCGCAGTCACGGGAGTACAGCGGAACGGTTACCGAGATAAGCTATGAAGCTACCAACCAAGACGGAGTTGCATATTTCCCGATAACCATAGAGATTGACAGTGACGGAGAGCTTGCTTCGGGCGTAAATGTCAGCTATAGCATACAGATAGGCGACACTCGAGAGGGCGTGCTCGTTCCGCTCGATGCCCTTAAATCAACAACAGAAGGCACTTGTGTATTTATCGAGGGTGAGCCGACAGAGCAGGCGGTCACTCTTGAAGACGGAGTAGTGCCCGATGGATTTTACGCCGTACCGGTCACCGTCAGTGCAATGAACAGCCAATATGCTCTCGTCGAGCAAGGGGTACAGCAGGATGTGACCTTGTTCACCAGATATCAGCAGAGCGATCCGGGCGGTGGAGATACCACAAGCGACAGCGGACAAAGCAGTTTTGAAGGCATGATGCCCGAAGGCTTCGGTGGCGGTGGAACAACCATGCCGGGCGGCGGCGGTGGCGGAACGACCATGCCGGGCAGAGGCCAGTAAAAAGGAAGATTAGCGTGAAAAATCATGCTGTCTTAAACAGAATGGAGGATTTTATGTCATATATTTCACTTAGATCTGTAAAGAAAATATACTTTCCCGGTGAGGAAAACCAAGTTAACGCTTTAGACGGTGTCGATTTGGACATAGAACTCGGGGAGTTTATCGCAATAATCGGCGCCTCCGGCTCGGGAAAATCGACCATGATGAACATTTTAGGGTGCCTCGATATCCCCACCGCAGGCACATACACACTAAACGGAACTGCGGTCGCAAGCATGGAGGAGCATCAGCTTTCTCGAATCAGAAGCCGTGAGATAGGCTTTATCTTTCAAGGGTATAACCTTATACCGGGCATTTCGGTAATTGAAAATGTTATGCTTCCCATGCTATATCAGCGCATATCAAAGGCAGAACGCATAGAGAGAGCTGTTGAAGCTCTTGAAAAAGTTGAAATCGCCCACAAGGCGCACAACAGACCGGGACAGCTTTCGGGCGGACAGCAACAGCGTGTGGCCATCGCCCGTGCCATTGCTACACGGTCACCGATACTAATGGCAGATGAGCCGACCGGCGCTCTCGACTCCAAGACAGGCGCACAGGTGCTCACCTTGCTTAAACAGCTAAACGCAGGCGGAACAACGGTCATTTTGATCACCCATGATAAAGGTATCGCCGCCAAGGCGAACCGCATAGTCACCATGCAAGACGGACTGCTCGTGCACGATACACAGGCCGAGAGAAAAGCGGTATGATAAGCGTTCGCATGGCCATTGACTCGATTTTAGCCAAAAAGGTGCGCTCTATTCTCACCATGCTCGGAATAATCATCGGAGTTACGGCGGTGCTTGTACTTATTTCAATTGTTGAAGGGTACAATGCCGACATGACCACCTATTATGAAAAGCTCGGTGTAAACAAGGTAGAGGTCAGCGTTGACTGGCTTGACGAGGGCAGGGCAGAGGATTTAACGGCAGATCTTTCGGAATACATGCTAAATGAAACCGATGGGATTGTAACCGCTGTCACCCCATATGCACTCTCGGTGGAGACCTTGCAGTATGACACAAATAGTTTAAGCTCGACCGAGACACTGTTTGTCGGTGAGCAGTATACAACAGCCGGCAACTATACTTTGCAAAGCGGACGGGATATCTTGTCATATGATATTGAAAACCGAAACGCCGTCTGTGTTATAGGCGCATATGTTGCCCAAAGCCTGTTTCAATATACCGACCCGATAGGGCAGGAGATACTTGTCGGTGGGAATCCCTTTACCGTCGTCGGGGTATATTACCAAAAGGACGGCGCAACAGAGGGCAGCATGGACCATATGATAACCGTGCCCTATACCATGTCACGACAGATGCTCGGCAGTGATGTTTTAAATGAGTATATCATCAAGGTAGACAGCTCAAGCAATATGGACTCCGCAATGCTTCAAAGTGAATACTGGTTCAGCGAGGCGGTGCGCAGTACAGCGGGCACGGTTACTGTGGAAAACGGTAACGCCGCCATGAGCGAAACCCAAGATGAAATTGCAAGCATGAGCGTGGTGCTCGGCGGTATTGCGGCAATAGCACTGTTGGTCGGTGGTATCGGGATAATGAATATTATGCTGGTCACTGTCAGCGAGCGAACCCGTGAAATCGGCATTAAAAAAGCGGTCGGAGCACCGCACGGAGATATAATTTCCCAGTTTTTGATTGAAGCGTCAATCCTCAGCGCACTGGGTGGCCTTATCGGAATTGTACTCGGCTATGCACTTTCGCTTATACTCGGGCAGATGATTTACGGCTTGATTTTACTTCCGGCGGCACTCATCAGCGTCGGTGCATTCGCTTTTTCGGTGTTAATCGGCGTCGGATTTGGGCTTTATCCGGCGATAAAAGCGGCAAAGCTACAACCGGTTGATGCACTTCGAGTAGAGTAATAAATGAAAATATTAAGGAGAAAGACTATGAAAAAAATCACAAGCATTTTGCTTGTCTGCCTAATGGCTACAAGCCTTTTGATATCACCTGTCAGCGCAAGCTCGCTTGACGGCCTCGGTATAGTAGACCTCAGTTATAGCAACTCGCAGAGCGTTACAAGAGCCGCCTTTGCAGAGATGGTGGTCGCAGCTGCCGGTAAAAGTGACGAGGCCATTTACGCAACCTCCAAGAACCTCTTTTCCGATGTGCCTGCAACCCATGCACAGCGTGGCGAGATAAATCTCGCCTATCAGCTTGGGTATATGACCGGAAAAGGCAACGGCAATTTTAGTCCGAATGCGGCAGTCACTTTGGGAGAAGCGGTCGGCACGGCACTTTTAATGCTCGGCTACACCACACAGGACATCGGCAGTTTTTGGCCGACCGACCATATGAATATGGCAAACTCGCTGGGTCTGCTTGACGGCATATCCAAAACTGTGTGGGACAGCATTACATACAGCGATGCGAGCATACTGTTTTCCAATTTGCTCAATATGCAAACCAAAGAGGGCAAGGAGTACCTCAGCACAATAGCAAGCACAACTGTGCAAAATGCCATTGTTTTGGACACAAATGCCCAAAATGGCACAAATAGCGGAATGCTCAAAGTCTACAGTGACGGCAAAATCAGCTATTATGAGCAGGCACAACCGCTGAGCAACAGTTTGGAGCTAAGCGAAATAGGAACATTGCTACTTGACGAGCAGGGCAGAGCTACCGCCTTTGTCGGTGGCGGATACAAAGCGATCTCTTTATCGCCGAGCGAGGTGCAAGCAGGCACGGTGTATGATGCAGAGGGCACAAGCTACACCGTTCCTTCCGGTGCAGCACTTATAATCGGTGACAAAATCACCACCTACGGTATGGAATATTACGAGCTCGAAAGTTATAGCGAAATAACGCTACTTTACGGCGAAAACGGCCAAGTTGAGGCGGTATATGCCTCGGCCAAAGCGAGCACAGAAGGTTATGCGTTGACCGTATATTATGAAAGTGCATACCCAAACCCGAGTGCACCCGAAAGCATAACGGCGCTTGGTTTGACATTAGATGTAAGCTCAGAGGCGCAGAGTGATTTTACCTCGCTTGCCATCGGTGACAAAATCACTTTGATCTTAGATGCTGATGGCGAGGTGGCACAGGCCATGTCGGCAAGCTCCTCGGCAAGTGCCGATATGGTCGGTATTTTAGGCGAAGACAGCGTGACACTGAGCTGCGGACTTGTGCTCAAAGGCAATATTTCCACCGAAAAAGCGGTTGGAAGCCCGGTCAGAGTTAGTGCAAGCTCGGTTACCTCAATGTCGGTGTACAGCGCCTCTAATGCGCCTGACGGCACCCTTGATACAGTGCAAAAAACACTTGACGGTGTAGCGCTTGCCACCACAGTGACCATTTACGACACCGTTAAAGGGCAGGCGGCAACCGAAGTTACTCTCGGCGACATTTCGATAGAAGAGGTAGATGAGGATCAAATACTTTACTATCATATAAACTCACAGGGACTTGTCGATATAATAATACTTGACGATGTCACCGGTCTGTGCTACACCTATGGCATTTTTGAAACGGCAACGGTGACTACAAACAGCGGCTCGTTCGGCACTATCGAAAACACGACGGTTGCAATCAAAACTTCGAATGGCACGGAAAAAAGTGTGGTCTACGGTTTGGCAAGCAGATATAATGATTTGCCCGGCGGTATTGTGTACGATGAAACCGGTGAAGTGCTCAAAACCAAGTTGCTCGACAGCGCAGACGATATAGAGCGAACGGCATTTGACGGAACTGAAACTGTTGTGGCAGACGGTGTGCGCTATGATATTGCACAAAATGTGCAGGTTTATAACACGGTTACCGACTCGTTTACAACGCTGGAATTGGCAAAAAGCGCAAGCGAAACCTTTAGCGTTTGTTATGATGAACAAAGCGGCAAAGTCTTTATGATTTATTGCTACTAGGGTGTG
>CAYJAS010000080.1:0-7981 GCA_964367895.1 uncultured Oscillospiraceae bacterium
GAGTTATTTTATAACAAAATGTGAGGAATGTAAACAGCTTAAAGGCAAATTTACCACAAGAATTTATTTTTTTATTGTTAATTTTATATTGAAACCTGCTGAATAAGGCAAAAACACATAATTACTAAGTATTTAGAGCTGTTTTTGGTTTGTTCGGGTGCAAGGTTTTTATCTCGCAAGGGAAAACCTTGCATCTTTGATTTTGGGCAAGCGTCCAAAATCAAAACAGGAGGCAATCAATGGACCTGAAGTGGCAAAACACATTTGTTTCGCCAGCAAATCGGCCCCCAAAGGGCAGATTTGCAAATGCAACTCACAAGTTGCATTTGTTCAGAGGACATTATATTGAAAGGTTCATTTCGGGCGTGCGGTATGCAAAATTGAGCATAAGAGGTATAAAATTCTGTGTGTAGGGGCGATTCACGAATCGCCCGTCGTTTCCCTGTCCTGTAGGGGCGACCTTTGGTCGTCCACAGATTGTGTGGGCTTTCTTTGGGAGGGGACAGAGCCCCTCCCCTACAATGCCGAAGCGGTGCACCTGTAGGGAGCGACGCCCTCGTCGCTCCGCAAGATTGTGCAATTTCGGTCAAGAGCTCGCCGTCACTACCACAAGTTGAAAAAAAGACTTATTGTCACATTATTAACCAAGCGAATAAAATGTAGGGAGTGGTCTTTTTTATGGTATTCACGTGGGACGCCGTTTTGTACCTACTCGGGGTAGCAATGCTCTGGGGCGGTATGAGGCAAGAACTGAAATCACTGCGAGAGGATTTCGCAAGACTGCGCACAAAGGTAGACATGCACAACAATCTGAAAGAGCGCCTTAGCATCGCCGAGCGTGACATTTTGGGGTTTTACAGATTCATAGAAGAGTGGAAGGAGGACAAGAAATGAAAGAAAAACTTATAAAACTGATAGATGTAAAAAGCATCGTCACTCTGCTGATGACGATGGCACTTATAGCACTTCTCTTTACAAATACACAACCGCAAGCCGAACTTCTTGCACTCTACTGCACCAGCTATGGCTCGGTTGTGACCTATTTTTTCACCAAAAAGTCGGAGAACACCGACAAGAGCTGAGGAGGGCTTATGAAAGCAATTTCAAAGATAAAACAAGAGGTCTACGATGTGGCCGGCAACCTTGAAAGCGGCCGATATATCGCCAAAGGTGATGAGTGCATTGTAAGTGAGGTAAATGACAATCTGCTGATATCGATATCATACCCGACAAGCAAGGGAATGCGCGCATCCTTTGTGCGCTCGCTTGAAGATTTTGACATCGGCATAATTGCCTTTAATCAAAATGATTATTCTGATGTGCCATATCCGGCGCCCGGCTATGAAAACGCCACTATAAAAAGCGGAGGATGTGGCCCGACGGCAATGGCTGTTGTGCTGGCAAATATGGGCATAGATACAGACCCGGTCAAAATGGCTCAGTATGCCATAGATTGTGGTGCACGTGTCAGCGGTGGCACAAATATGAAAACCCTGTCAAAAAATGTGGCTGACGATTTCGGAATCGGATATGAGGAGTCGTCGGACATCGAACAACTTAAAATGGTTGTTGAGGCCGGTGGATATGCAATAGTCAACACCGGTGGCGACCGAAGTGGTCACCGTGGAATATTCTCAAACGGCGGGCACTATATCGCCGTTGTAGGAAGGGCAGGGGAGGACTTCATGATAGTCGATCCCGGTCTGTACAACGGAAAATACAATCCCTCATATCGCAGTAAATATGTCACCGTTTCGGGAGAGTTCTTATATGCCGGAGAGAGGGCACTAATCTTGGATAGTGAAAATCGCCGTCCGAGGTATTATCTGTATATTAAGTAAAAATCCTGACCCAAATGAATTGGGTCGGATTAGAAAATAATCACCTACTCTACGAGTATAGGCAATTATTTTACGGCACTCCCCGAGTGCCGGCTCGGTGCCTTGCACACTCGCAAAAACCGCCCGAAAGGGCGGTTTTACATTGATATATGTTTGTAGGGGCGGATTCCATATCCGCCCCTACCATTTTCAACCTAAAACAAGGTATACGCCTGTGCGTATGCACTTAAAAAGGCATCGACCTGCTCAAAGGTGCTCTCGGGGCAAAAGCTAATGCGCAATGCCGCACCGACATTTGCCGCCGGCAGACCCATAGCAGTCAAAACATGAGAGCGCTTGCCGCTGTGGCAGGCAGAGCCACCCGACACATACACGCCGAAAGACTCTAATTGGCGAATATAAACCTCGCTTCTGCCACGCTCGGGCGAAATATTGACGATGTGGGGTGAACCGCCTTCCGGGCTGTTTATCGCGGTTTCAAAGGGCAATTGCGAAAGCCCTTGCAGTAGTCGAGTACGCAACGCCTTAAAATGCTCATTGTTTTGGGCAAGCGATTGCATTCTAAACTCGGCCGCCTGACCGAAAGCGGCGATTTGTGGGACACCTTCAGTGCCACTGCGCAGACCGCTTTCCTGTCCGCCACCGAAAATAATGGGCGAAAGATTGAGGCCACGGCGAATATACAGAGCGCCACAGCCTTTGACACCGCCGATTTTATGCGCCGAAACACTCAGCATGTCGATGTTGAGCAGATCAAGCGGTTGCTTGCAAAAGGCTTGCACCGCATCAAGATGGAACAGTGCGCCCGGGCAACGCTGTTTGACGGCGGCAGAAACTTCGGCATAGGGAAGATTTGTGCCGGTTTCGTTGCATACGGCAAGCATGGTGACCAAAGAGGTGTCCGGTCGCAGTGCATCTATAAAAGACTCCACATCAAAACCGCCACTTCTTTTGGGCGAGATAAGTGAAACCTCAAAATCACGGCTTTTTAGCTCGTTGAGGGCGGATAAAGTGGCTTCATGCTCTATTTTGGTCGAGAGTATATGTCGCCCGATATGGCGATTTTTTCGCGCGCCCGTCAAAAGGGCGGTGTTAATGCTCTCGGTTGCGCCCGAAGTAAAAAAAACACGTGTACTGTCGGCCGTCATAGCGTTTGCAACGCTGTCTCGTGCACGGTCAACAAGTTCACGCGCTCTTCTGCCAAGCAAATGGATTGATGAGGGGTTTGCAAAGACCTCGGTCATCGCATGTGCGGCGGCATTTGCGGCACAGGGCAAAACGGCAGAGGTGGCCGCATTATCAAGGTAAAAATCGGTCAAAAAAGAGCTCCTTTCGGTTGCGTCGCATTTCGACTATTAATTGTAGGGGCGATTTACAAATAGCCCCTACAGAATATATTTCTGCTTAAACTGCTCAATAGGCATGGGTTTGTCAAAATAATAGCCCTGCCCGATTGTGCAATTGAGGCGACAAAGCAAATCACGCTGTTCGGCGGTTTCAATGCCCTCAGCCAGCGAAACAACATCACCGAGCGAGGTGCACATGTCTATAGCCAACTTGGTGATGGTTCTCAGCTTGTCGCTGTGGAGCACACCGTCGGTCAAGCTTTTGTCGATTTTAATCTCGTCAAAATCCGAGCCGGCAATGACGGCAAGATTTGAATATCCCGAGCCGAAATCGTCAAGCGACAGGAAAAATCCGCAAGCTCTGAAATCGGATATAATTTTGGTCATCATCTCGTTGTCCATACTGCGCATGGTTTCGGTGATTTCAACGGCAATCTGACCGGGCGATACGGCATATTTTTCACAAATGGCACTGAGTTTTGCAACGACATCTTCGTCAAAAACCGTAAGGCGAGAGAGGTTTACCGAAAATCGCAGCTTATTATTGAATGAAGGGGCGGCAAAATCAGCAATTGAGCGGCAAACTTGCTCAAAAACAAAATAATCGATATGGGGAATTATGCCTTCTTTTTCGTAAAAGGGAATAAAGTCGGCCGGAGGCTGAATTGTTCCGTTTGTTTCAAGGCGACGAATCAGCGCTTCTGCGCCGATAATTTCACCGTTTTTTAGGTCTACTTGAGGCTGGAAATAGATGGTGAAGCGCCCCTCGGAAATATCACGACATAGGTTTTGAGAGAGCATAGCGGTATAGGTCTGATTTTTCGAGCCTATAGAGAAGTTTGAGCCGATGCTGTAATGCGATTGGGTGTATGGAACATTGTTTTCGCTATTATCACCGTATTGGTTCCAGGTAGAGCTGAGTGCAACCTGTAAATTATCATCCTCCGAGATGCTCAATCTGAGCTTTGCCACAAGCTCCTCAAAGTCCTGCTCGCCTATATTTTCGTACATGGCGACAAACTCATCACCACCAATGCGATAGGTGCGGCCGCCGAAAACCTGCGCAATTTTGTGTGCAAGGCTTTGCACAACGGCATCGCCAGCCTTGTGGCCAAGCGAGTCATTAATCTCTCTCAGTCCGTTTATATCGGCGTAAAGGATGCCTAAAGTTCTGGGTGGTGTGCGCTCGTATTGGTCGAGAAGTATGCGGTAGCTGTGCCGATTTCGCAGACCGGTGAGAATGTCAAAAAAGCTCAATTTATTGAGGCGGCCGATAAGGTCGCTCTTTTCAAAAAAGTCAACTACAAAGCGTGAAACGGCGACTATCATATCGGACATTTTGAAATTGTTTTTTGGGTTGTCAACACCTATAAAACCCAAATATTGTCCGGCAGGCCCGACAAGAGGCGCCGCCATCAGGCTTTCAATGCCTTGCATTTCAAGGGTTTGATATTCAAAGCTGTCTTTGTCAACCTCATCACCTAAGCGAGTAATGAAAAAGACGCCACGCTTATCGAAGGTTTCAAACCATCTCTCCACCTCTTTGTAAGGTATGTTTTGCAAATCGTCTATATGTGGAGTAATGCCCTCGGCGCACCATTCATGGGTGTTGTTTACCGTGCCACCGTCCGGCCCGTCTGTCAGATCGAAAATATATGCACGCTCAGCGCTGTAAAAGTCTGCGACAATGCTCAGCAGATTGTCAACGGCCTCGCTCGGGCTGAGCGACGAGTTAAGCATTTCGACACAGCGGTTGAGTGCTGTCTGCTCGCTGAGCTTTTGCTCAACCTGTTTTGCAAGCAGAACACGTTTTGTGATGTCGCTGGCAATTTCCATGCGCACCTCTTTGCCCTCAAGATTTATCAGCTTATCCTTGAGGGAGTAGTAACCGTCGAGTATGGGATTATAATACTCCCACTCGTAATATTTATCTGCAGATAGCAGATGATTTGTGCAAAACTCGCAAGGGCTGTCTCTTCCTTGCAGTGCCGCATAACATTTAAGCCCTCGCCAGTCGTGAACTCCGCCGGCGGCCAATGCGTCTATCCCGGTCTTGCTCAGATAGTACATTTCATAGGTGTCAAGATCTGATATATAGACGATGTCGGTGCTCTCATCGCAAACCAATGCGGAAATTTCCTCATATTTCACGCGGCACACCCCTTTCGTAAACAGCATTCGGTATAATTGCACTTGGTATATACGGTAACAGTATAACACACGAAAATGCGATTTACAATATTTTTCTGTTAGCGTTATAGAGGGGCAGTAAAAAATGCAAACAGCAAGTGGCAATTTTGCCCCCGATGATACAATATTTGAAAAAATGTGGTATAATTCTTTTAAGTAATCGGAGGTGAGAGATATCAAAGCATTTGTAAAACAGCTTAAACTGAAATATTTTTCCGCCGACAGCGATCTGCGTCTGCAAATATTCACCTTGTTTGCCTGCGCCGGGATAGTCAGCGCTTTTATAATAACCGGACATGCGATTTATATCCGTTCGTCGGCACCGGATATTGCAATTAAAGGGTTGTCGGGAGTTTTTTCGCTGTTTATGCTTATTTATTGCCACAAAAGCAAGCGATATCAGTTTTGCTACACCGTGTCGCTGTTTATGGTGTTCATAGTGTTTTTTACGGCAATGTTTTTCACAAGCGGCGGATATCAGACGGGAATAACCTCCTTCTTCGTTTTTGCCGCAGTGGTCACCGCCTGCATGCTTGACGGAGCCGTCATGTTCTCCATGCTCGGCCTTGAGCTTTGTTGGTATACGGCTATCTCGGTTTATTCATATTACAACCCCCATTTAGTTTCGGGCAGAGTAGAGGGGGCACAGCTGCTGCTGGACATTGTCATTTGCTTTGTGTCCTCGTCGCTTGTCGTTGGGTATACTACATATAAACAGGTCAGCCTGTATAAAAAACAGCAGAAAAAACTTGACCAGCAAAATATTTTGCTTGCCGAGTCAAACCGCACAAAGACCGAGTTTTTGTCAAACACCTCTCACGAGATGCGCACGCCGCTTACCGTCGTTTCGGTCAATATTCAAATGGTAATGGGTATGCTAAAGCGTGCCGAGCAGCTGGGTGACGACAGCGAGGTGAGAGAACTTCTCGCCGATGCCCAGGAGGAGATAATGCGGCTCAGCCGAATGGTGGCCGGCATGCTGTCTATAAACTCGCTAAGCGAGAATGATGACCGTGCCAAAACCGATTTTGAATTGCTTTTGCGCAGTGTGGGCGATATATTGCGCCTTGTGTTTGCACAAAAGAGCAATCAAATTGAAATTGTTTCACAGGGCGATTTGCAGGTGTTTTGCAATGCAGACCTTGTGTCACAGGTGATAATCAATTTGGCGCAAAATGCAAATAAGCACACCGAAAATGACACGATAACTTTGCGTGCGGCAATGAAAGAGGGGCATGTGCACGTGCAAATCAGCGACAACGGCAGTGGTATTTCGCCCGAGCTTTTGCCAAATGTGTTCAAGCGAGGGGTTACAAAAGGTGGCACCGGCTTTGGGCTTTATCTTTGCAAGATGGTTATCGAATCGCACGGCGGAAATATTTGGATAGAGAGCGAGCAAGAGGTCGGAACGACGGTGCATTTTACCTTGCCACCCTATCAAGGGCAGATTTAACTGTGTAAGATAGGGTCAGCATGCAAAAAGGGAGGATTTAGCGTGAAAACACAAAAAATGATATTGCTTGTCGAGGACAACGAAAAGATTCTCCGAGGCAACAAGCGGATGCTCATGTGGGAGGGGTTTGCCGTCGAAACGGCGACCACCCTCGCTCAAGCGTATGAGCGCATAAGTGCAAGTCGACCGAGCGCCATTGTGCTTGACATAATGCTTCCCGACGGCAGTGGTATGGATTTTCTAAAGAAGCTTCGCTCGGGCAAGCACAAGGATGTTCCGGTACTGCTTTTGACCGGTTTGGGCGGACAGGATAATATCGTAAGCGGATTTGAGCAAGGGGCCGATGATTATCTGACAAAGCCCTATGATTTTCCGATTTTGCTGGCAAGACTGCAAGCGCTGTTGCGTAGAGCCGGTCGTGTGCCCGAACAGATTGCAAACGGAAGGCTACGCCTTGATTTAAGCGCACAAATCGCTTTTTTGGACGATGTAGATTTACTGCTTACCCAAAAAGAGTTTGCCGTTTTGCTTTTACTGGTGCAAAATCTCGGCAGTTTTGTCGTCGGCGATTACATATATGAAAAGGTGTGGGGCGCACCGCTCAGCGCAAATAACAATGCTTTTAAGAGCACGATAAAGCGCCTGCGCTCCAAGCTGGAAAATAGCGGATTTTTGATAGAGTGGTCACGTGATGAGGGGTATTCGCTAATCGAACTGCCTTAGTAAACCCGAACATTTTTCGCCCACAGGCGACGAATAACGATCGTAGGGTCACGGCTTGCCGTGACCGCAGACTATGTGGTTTTGCGGGCGACCGATGATCGCTCCTACAAAACCGATTTTTTACATTTGTAGGGAATGCATTGCATGCATTCCGCAGACGGCACGCATACAATGCGTGCCCTACAAAGCAAATTGTGAAAAGGCAGGCGACCAATAGTCGCCTATACAATCAATTTTCAAAAAAGGATTGCAAAAGGGTTTGATTTTTGATAAAATAAAAAAAGGCGGCGGACACCGCGTCGCTCGGGCATATTCTTGCCGATATATGAGGGAGTAGATGGGTGCTGGTGTGCCCCCCGGTCTTCAAAACCGGTGATAGTAATGAAGAATTGCTTAGGTGGGTTCGATTCCCACATATTCCCGCCATA
>CAYJAS010000081.1:0-7928 GCA_964367895.1 uncultured Oscillospiraceae bacterium
TATTTACATCATAAAGTATATACCCCGTCACTTTTAGGTGACGGGGTATTCTTTACCCTGAAAGTGTTAGACGGCTATGCTTTTTCGCCGCCTCCAAAACGTCACTTTATGGTTTTTTGTCATGATTTCAGAAAGTTTTTATAATTTTGCCCCAAGGGCGAGCAAAATTCGCCGTTTAAAAATAAAGTTAATGGTTTCGGCTCAAAACGCTGCTTTTTTGGCAATTTTGCATATATTTTGCCTGTATTCTTTTGGTTAAACTTCCCAAGCACTGGCAGAAAATATGTGTTATAATTGAAATACTAAATTGCACTTTGTATCTGCAGAGCATCGGTTTTCAGTTTTGTCACTAAGTGTTTCGCTCAAATTTGCGATATGATTTGCTTGAAATTTTTAGAAAACCAATTTACAATTATTACATAGAGAGGGTGTGCATTGAATATGACAATGCTAAGTAAAGCGCAAAAACGCAAATCTGAGTTGACCTCCCGACAAAAGTCGATAATTGAAATCCTGGCGAAAAACACCTCTTCGGAGTCACTCACCGCTTCTCTTATATCTGAAAAACTCAGCGTCAGCACGAGAACGGTTTTGAGAGAGCTTCCCGACATTGAAAAATGGCTACTCAAACATCAATTTGCATTTAGCAAAAAACCCGGTGTCGGACTAACGCTTAACGAAACTCTCGAAGGACAACAGCGCATTTTGGATTTGCTCTCCAGTGAGACCATTTCCAAAGAATACAGCAAAGAGGAGCGCAGACGTCTTATATTGAGCGAACTGCTTTGCGCACGCCACCCTCTTAAATCTTTCAATTTCACTTCACGCTTTCAGATTTCAGATGGAACGCTTAGCGCCGATTTGGATTATGTGGCGCATTGGCTTTCAAAATACAGCATCTCGCTGGTTCGCAAGCAAGGGGTTGGCGCTTATATTGAAGGCGGCGAAGGTAATTTCAGAAAAGCTGTTGTAAATGCCGTTTATGAGAGCATGCGTGAAGATGAGCTTTTGGCAATGCTACAGGAACAACGTGCGCCGGAAGGCGATGTGCTTAAATTAGAGGTTCAGGCGCGCAATCGCATTTTGCAGTTTATCGACGGTCAAATTCTTAAATCTGTCGAGAAGGTGCTAATCGATGCCGAAAAGGCTTTTTCGGTCAAATATGCCGACAGCGCATACATGGCACTTATAGTGCATATCTCACTGGCCGTCAAGCGCTTGCAGAATAATGAAGAAATCCTTTTAGATGAAAGTCGCCTTGAAAAAATGCGCTGTGCGCCCGAGTTTACCATTGCAGAGCAAATCGGAAAACGACTTGAAGAAACTTTTGGCATCACCATACCCGAGAGCGAAATAGGATTTATCACAATGCACCTTATGGTGTCAAATATATGGTCGAGAGACAGCGAACATGTAGGCAATTTAAAAAGAGAGCAATTATGCCAAATTGTCAGCAAAATGATAAACCTTGTGTCGGCAGAGCTGTTTTTACCGCTCGGCGATTCGGACAATCTGTTTGAAGATCTGTGCAATCATATAGAGCCGCTTTTGAGCCGACTGGCTATCGGTGTGAATATTCAGAACAAGCAAATGCACGAGATCAAAGAAAATTATCCAAAGGTTTATGCGGCCACCGAAAAGGCATGTCAACTGCTTAAAGCAGAAGCCGCCGCAAGTGCGATCTCACAGTCTGAAATAGCCTTTATTGCGATGCATTTTTGTGCGGCGGCAGAAAAAATGAGAGGACAGCAAGGTAAAATAGCTGTCGCCGTCGTTTGCCCGACCGGCATAGGCACCTCAAGGATATTGGCGGCAGGCCTTATGAAAAACTTCAATAACATTGAAATATACGGCACTTTGTCGGCTATGCAACTGAAAGAGCGACATCTGCGCAGTCAGCAGGTCGATCTGATTATCTCGACCGTTGCGCTCAATATTGATTTTCCGAATGTGTGCGTCAGCCCGATTTTGTCCGAGCAGGACAAAGCCTTACTCCAAAAAACTTTTAAGAGCATTCCGATATCTAAAAAAATAAAAACCGAAAGCAAGAGGGTAAGCCCTTCACCGTTTGAGCAAATTATACATATGACAAAGCTTGGGCAGTGCATTATAGATATTGTTGACAATGTCGCATTTTATCGTATGGAGCGTGCTGTCAACAAGGATCAAATCATCGATGCGGCATGCAAAATCTTTGTAAGCGATACAAGCTCGAGGCAATTAATTAAAGAGCAACTGACTCGTCGAGAGAAGCTCGGAACAACATTTGTTAAAGACATCGACATGCTACTGTTCCACTGCAAAACATCTGCAGTAACCGAATGCAGATTTGGATATATCCGTCTTTTAACTCCACTTCTTTGCGACGATTTAATCGTTAAAGGTGCGATCGTTATGCTCATTCCGCAGGAGGAAAATCAGCTCCATCTCGATGTGATGAGTAATATCAGCTTTTCTTTGATAGAGGACAAAGAGCTCTCAGATGCAGTGTCCACCAAAGAAGCGGTTTACACCGCAAAGGTACTGGAGAAATGTTTGGGGAAATATTATAAAAGTAATATAATTAAAAATTGGGAGTGAAATTATGAAAAACGCAGTGCAAAAATTCGGAAAATTCCTAAGCAGTATGGTCATGCCTAACATCGGTGCATTTATCGCCTGGGGCTTTATCACCGCCTTGTTCATCGCAGACGGGTGGCTGCCAAACGAGCGACTTGAAACCCTTGTCGGACCGATACTTACCTATCTGTTGCCAATTTTGATAGCCTATCAGGGCGGTAAAATTGTCGGCGGAGACAGAGGTGCCGTCACCGGCGCCATCGCAACTGTCGGTATTATCGTCGGCGCAGATCAGGCGATGCTTATCGGCGCAATGCTTATGGGGCCGCTCAGCGGTTATATCATCAAAAAGTTCGACAAAACACTTGAGGGCAAAATGCCTGCCGGCTTTGAGATGCTTATCAACAATTTCTCAATAGGCATTTTCGGAATGCTACTTGCAATTTTCGGATACTACCTAATCGGCCCGGTTATGACCGGAGTGCTCAACTTTTTGATAGGTGCGGTCGCTCTGCTGGTTGAAAACAGCCTTCTCCCCTTTGCCGCAATCTTTATCGAGCCTGCTAAAGTTCTCTTTCTCAACAATGCCATCAACCACGGTATATTTACCCCGATTGGCATAGAGCAAGCGGCAGAGGCCGGAAAGTCAATCATGTACATGCTGGAAGCAAACCCCGGCCCGGGACTTGGCGTGCTGGTCGCTTACTGGGCATTTGCAAAAGATAGAGTGACAAAATCGTCGGCGCCCGGCGCGATAATCATCCACTTTTTCGGCGGTATCCACGAAATCTACTTCCCTTACATACTCATGAACCCCATACTTATTATTGCACCGATTGTGTCTTCAATCGTTACCATCTTTTATTACACCATTTTTGATGCAGGTCTGGTCGGCCCGGCTTCACCCGGCTCGATTATAGCATTTACAGCGGTTGCGCCTAAAGGGGAAACCCTTGTCGTGCTCGGCGGTGTGCTACTGGCCGCCGTAGTATCCTTCCTTGTTGCCTCACCGCTTGTCAGAATGGCCGGCGCAAAAAGCTTGGATGATGCAACAAGCAAAATGAAGGACATGAAAAATGAATCTAAAGGAATTGCAGCCGCCCCTGTTAATGTGTCTGGACAGGTCAAAAAAATCGTCTTCGCTTGCGATGCCGGTATGGGTTCCAGTGCTATGGGTGCAACAAAGTTCAGAAAGCGCATTGAGCCTCTTGGTCTTGGTATAACGGTAATAAATACATCGGTGGACAATGTTCCCGCCGACACCGACATTGTTGTTTGCCAGCAAGTGCTTCAAGAGCGTGCAAAGGCCAGCGCACCGCAAGCGACCTTGATAACTATCGCAAACTTCCTCGCCGATCCTGCGCTCGACCAATTGTTTGAGCAGGTCAAGGCGCAACCGACCACCGTCACAGCGACTATTACCGCTCCCCTACCTGCTCAGCCCCAAGTGCAGCCCACAGAGGATACAGGCGCTGTCAGCGTTATGAGCCCAAGCGGAATAATTTTAGGCTTGCCCACCGTAGGCAAGGAAGATGCCATCACTCACGCAGGAAACTTGCTTCACAGTTTGGGATATGTAAGCCCCGAGTATATTCCCGCCATGCTTGAAAGAGAGCGCACCGTTTCCACTTATATGGGACTCGGAGTTGCAATACCGCACGGCACCTCAGACGCTAAAAAAGAGGTTCAAAAATCAGGCATCGTATTTTTGCAGTACCCTGAAGGGGTATGGTTTGGCGAAGAAAAAGCTCATCTGATTTTCGGAATTGCCGGAATAGGTGACGAGCACCTCGACCTTCTCGCAAAAATCGGCGGCCTTATTGAAAATCCCGAAACTCTTGATAAGCTGATGACCGCTACCGATGTTTCGGAAGTTTTCTCCCTTTTTGACTAGGAGGTTTTAAATGAAAAAAGCCATTCAATTCGGCGCCGGCAATATAGGCAGAGGATTTATCGGCGCATTGCTTTCAAATGCCGGTTATCATGTGATTTTTGCCGATGTCAATCAGGATATAATCTCAAAGCTCGATTTAGATAAGTGCTACACCGTAAAAATTATGGACGAAGTATGCAGTGAGCAAACAATCACCAATATCAGCGCAATTTTGTCTACAAGCGAGAAGCTCATCACCGCAATTTCTGAGGCTGAAATTGTCACAACCGCTGTCGGGCTTAACATTTTACAGCGAATTGCCCCGAGCATTGCAAAAGGCATTTCCGCTCGAGCAACAAGCGGCAATGAAAGCTATTTGAACATTATTGCCTGCGAAAATGCCATAAACGGGAGCACCACCTTAAAGCAGGCCGTTTACCCACTGCTAAATGAGCGTGAGCAGGCATTTGCCGACAAGTTTGTAGGTTTCCCCAACTGCTCGGTAGATCGAATTGTTCCGCCGGTAAAAAGCGAAAATATCGTCGATGTTGTTGTTGAAAACTATTACGAGTGGAATGTCGAAAAAGATGCTTTCAAGGGCGGTATACCCAAAATAGACGGCATGAATACCACCGACAATCTAATGGCATATATCGAGCGCAAGCTGTTTACCCTTAACACAGGTCATGCCATTTGCTCTTATCTCGGATTTTTAAAAGGGTATAAAACTGTGGACCAAAGCATTGCCGATGGCGAGATTTATCAAACGGTTAAAAATGCTATGCAAGAGAGCGGACAAGGGCTGATTGCTAAGCACGGTTTTGACAGCGATGCACACGCAGCTTATATTGAAAAAATTATAAAGCGCTTTCAAAACAAATATCTCGTGGACGATGTTGCCCGTGTCGGCAGAGAGCCAAAACGAAAACTCAGCCCAAATGACCGCTTGGTCAAGCCGATGCTGACGGCGCACAGCTATGGTTTGAGCGTTGAACACTTGCTGGACGGCATTGCCGCATGCATGCGCTATAACAATCCGGAGGACGCCGAAAGTGCAATGCTACAGGCTTCTATAGAGCAAAATGGCGTAGCGGCAACATTTTCCGAAGTGTCAGGCATTGCCGACAAAGCAATCTTAGATAAAGTAACTCAAAAATATCAAGCACTTGCTTGAAAAATAAAATAATAATTTAAGGAGATTTAATTATGGTAACAGGTACAGTAACAATTAAAAACACAGGCGGATTACACGCACGTCCCGCATCGGAGCTGGTCGCTTTGGTCACAAAATCACAGTGCAAGGTATACTTGCTCAACGGCCAAAAACGCGCACTTGCCTCAAGCATTATCAACCTTATGACTTTGGGCGCAAAACCCGGAGTTCAGCTCGATGTAGAGGTCGAGGGCGACAACGAGGCCGAAACACTGCAAGAGGTCGTAAGCTTTTTTGAAAATCTGGTAGACTGATTTTTCGCTTTTGCGGCGACAGACCATTTTAAAAAAACAGGAGAACGATTATGAATACAATTAACGCAGCAAAAGCGGCTTCAAAAGGCATTGTAATGGGTAAAGCCTTTGTAGTTAAAGCGGTAAAAATCATCGAAAACAACAATCTGATAGAGCCGTCGGCCGCACCGGCAGAGGTCAAAAAATTCCATGAGGCCGTTGAGCTTGCAGTTTTGGAAATCGGTGTGCTTGCACAGCAGTCTGAAATCTTTGCTGCACATCTCACGGTGGCAAAAGATGTTGTCCTACATGAATCTGTCGAAAATAAAATTAAAGACGAACAAATGAACGCACAAATGGCGCTTACTGCCGCTGTCGATGAAATTGTCGCTGTTTTTGAGAGTATGGATGATGAATATCTGCGTGAGCGTGCAGCAGATATCAAAGATGTTGGCAAGCGTATTTTGTACAAATTGCTCGGCATTAAAAACAATCCTTTTGAGGGAATAAACGAGCAATCCATAGTCATTGCCGAGGATTTAACCCCCTCCGATACCGCTAATATGGACTTTACATTTATCAAAGGATTTATAACCGAAGTTGGCGGTGTCACAAGCCATGTCGCAATCATGGCAAGAAGCATGGAAATCCCGGCATTTGTCGGAATTGAAGGCATCAAGCAGAGCGTTACAGACGGCGATTTCATCATTTTAGATGCGCTTGACAAGCAAATAATAATCAATCCCGATCAAGATACTAAAGTAATTTATCAGCAAAAGGCTGAGGGCTATAAAAAGATGAAAGACGAGCTTGAAAGCATGAATCATCTGCCTGCAACAACGACCGACGGCAAAACGGTAGAGCTGTTTGCAAATGTCGGTAGCATTACCGATGCCCAAATGGCTGCAAGCCGTGGTGCTGAAGGGATTGGCCTTTTCCGCAGTGAGTTTCTCTACATGGAAAATAGCAAGTTCCCCACCGAGGAGGAACAATTTGCCGCATATAAGCAGGCGGTTGAGGCTATCAAAAATCCGATGATAGTTCGAACGCTGGACATCGGCGGAGACAAAGCGCTGTCTTACTACAAGTTTGATGTTGAGGAAAATCCGTTTTTGGGTTGGCGTGCAATTCGCATCTGCCTTGACCTGAAAGATGTATTTAAAACCCAACTTCGTGCCATACTGCGTGCAAGTGCTTACGGCGATGTGCGCATTATGTACCCGATGATAATTTCCGTAGAAGAGCTTCGTGCGGCAAATGAAATCCTTGATGAATGCAAAGCAGAGCTTTCGCAAGCAGGTGTCCCCTTTAATTCTACCATCGAAACCGGCATTATGATAGAAACCCCTGCCGCCGTTTTAATGGCCGAAGATTTGGCGAAAGAGGTTGACTTTTTCTCGATCGGCACCAATGACTTAACTCAGTATTTGCTCGCAGTTGACCGCGGAAATCAAAAAATCTCCAAGCTTTATGACTCCTTCCATCCGGCGGTGTTGCGAGCTATTTCAAAGGTTATAGCAGCCGGCCACAAGCACGGCAAACCTGTTGGCATGTGTGGCGAGTTTGCAAGCGATGAAAAGTCAATTCCGATTTTGCTCGGAATGGGGCTTGACGAGTTTAGCATGGCGGCCACCGAGATTGCCACTGCACGCTATATTATCAGACATTTATCACTTGAAGAGTCACAAAAACTTGCAGAAAAAGTTTGCGAGCAGTCAACAACAGCCGAAGTCATGGCACTGCTTAAATAGCCGATATTTTTGCCTTGCCGATTAAAATTAAAGTAAAACTATAATAATAAAACGACACTATATAAATAGTGTCGTTTTATGTTGTGTATGTTTTATATCGCCTTATTGCACGTCAATAAAGAAAAAAGCGGCCTTTGTAAAGCGTAACCATGCTAATTGACAGGCTAAAGCAAAAATGATATGATTAAAAAATAACGATTAAAAAAATTTAAAAAAGGGGTGCGAATTATGAAATCGGTATTTGTTTCGAGCACGTTTAGGGACATGCAGGCAGAGCGTGATGTTTTGGCGATGAAAGT
>CAYJAS010000082.1:0-7898 GCA_964367895.1 uncultured Oscillospiraceae bacterium
CTTTGCTCCTTTTTTATATTTTTAATATGCTTGCAATTTTTCTAAACATTGGATGCTGTCTACATCCTTAAGCTCGTTTTCATTATTAACTAAAATTTTAACAGGTGGGTGTTTTTTTAAAATAGACTTGCCGCCAACATCGCCCTCTAATGCTAAAAGTTCGTTTACAAGCTTTGCCGAAAACATTACCGGGTTACCTTTTTTATCACTGCAAAAAGCACATGCAGTAAGTATATTATTTTCACTTTGTTTAATAAAGCTCTCTAAAGTAGTTTCAGAAATTAGCGGTTGATCAGAAACTAAAAAAACTAAAAAATCCTCTTTTTGTAGATCATTAATAGCTTTTATACCCAGCTTAATTGTGTAAGATATCTCATTTGGCATGCTCGCCTCATACACTGTTTTAATGCATAGTTTTTCCGAGTAGTCTTTAATATCTTGATATTTTGTAACGGTAATAATTTCTGTGTTATCACAATTTAAACTAACGGTATGGAGGACATCCATACCGTGTTTAAACAGCTCTTTACCTTTAAAGCGTTGAAGCAATTTATTCTCACTGCCAAAGCGAGAAGAATTGCCCGACGCCAAATAAATAAAATAAATCACAGATTTTACCTTTGCACTATTTCTTATTTGTCTATTTTAGACCAAATTTTCTCAGGTGTCATAGGAAGCTCTCTATGCCATGCTCCCGTTGCGTTAAATACAGCGTGTGCAAGCGCCGGACAAGGTGTGTTTATAACTATTTCACCTATAGATTTTGCGCCAAAAGGCCCGGATTTAGCATAGCTTTGCTCGAAATCCACACGAAGCCTGCTTATATCTAAACGGGTAGGGAGTTTGTAGGTCATAAAGCTTTTTTCTATTAAGTTTCCGTTTTCAGAGTAGGTAATATTCTCGCTAAGTGCCATTCCTATTCCTTGTACAAGTCCGCCCTCTGTTTGCACTTTTGCTAAGTTAGGATTAATTGGAGTGCCACAGTCTACAACCGCAACATAATCAAGGATTTCTAAAGAACCGGTAAGCTTATCAAGCTCTATTTCCACCATGCCAACCATAAAAGGTGGGGGCGAAACCGGCGATGTATGTGACTCGGTTATTTGTGTGGAAACATCGTTTCCGCACATGGATTTAACCGAAATTTCCGTAAGGCTAACATGTGCGCTGTTGTCTTTTTTAGCTATTTTATCGCCTAAAAACTCCAGCTCATCTTCATTGCAATTTAGCATTTCAGAGGCTATTTTGCATAGATTTTTACGCATTTTCTCACAGGCCTTCTCAACGGCTTTTCCCGTTATATAAGTAGTAGAAGAGGCGTAAGAGCCTGAATCGTAAGGAGATATATCGGAGTCCGCTCCGTAAACGGTAATTTTATCTATATCGCACTCAAGGCACTCTGCAGCCATTTGTGCTAAAATTGTATCGCAGCCCGTGCCCATATCGGCGGCTCCTATTAAAAGCTCAAAGCCACCGTCTTCGCTAAGCTTAATTGTAGCCGAGCCAACATCTACGCCGGAGATTCCGGAGCCTTGCATGGCAAGCGCAACACCTGCGCTCCTAACCTTGCCGTCGCCCATATCTCGCACTTTGGATTTCTCCTGCCAGTTAAATATCTCTTTTGCTTTAACAATACATTTATCAAGGCTGGAGGCCTCCACTGTTTCATGGTAATAAGCGGGCATAACATCGCCCTCTTTAACTATATTTTTCTCCCTTATTTCAAGGGCGTCCATGTTTATCATGCTCGCAAACTCGTTAACCATGCTTTCAACTGCAAAAATGCCTTGAGTAGCACCGTAGCCACGGTAAGCGCCGGAGGACTGAATGTTTGTATACACAACATCGTAAGAGAAGCGATATGCCTTTAAGCCACCACTGTACATAGGAATAGACTTGCTTCCGGAAAGTCCAACTGTAGTGGGGCCGTGCTCTCCGTAAGCACCTGTGTTAGATAAAGTGTAAACCTCTAAAGCGTGAATACTTCCGTCTTTCATGCCCCCAAGTTTAACTTTAACTTTCATCTCGTGCCTTGGAGAGGAAGCTATAAGCGCCTCTTCTCTTGTGTAAATAATCTTAGCTCTTTTGCCTGTTTTAAGGGTTACAAATGCCGGGTAAACCTCTGCAACAACTGTTTGCTTTGCGCCAAATCCACCACCGATTCTTGGCTTTGTCACGCGAATTTTATTTTTAGGAATTCCCAAAGCGTTTGAAAGTATCCTTCTGGCGTGAAAAACAATTTGAGTGGAGGCTGTTACATGCAGTCTGCCGTAAGTGTCAATCTCTGAGTAGGCAATAAAAGGCTCCATCATTGCCTGATTGCAAGCCTGAGTGTGAAATTCTCGCTCGAAAACGATATCGCACTCTTTAAAAACCGCGTCTACATCGCCGTCGCTACTGCCACCACTTGCACAAAGGTTTCTTTTATTGTCTGCGCCAACCGGGCATAAAGCTTTCCAGTTTTCCTCCGGGTGAACTAAAATTTTATTGTCTTTAGCGGTGTCCATATCAAGCAGCGGCTGCAAAACCTCGTACTCAACTTTAATAAGTTTCATAGCTTTAGCACAAGCTTTTTCAGAGCTGCCGGCAACAATCGCAACTGCATCGCCTACAAACCTCAAATGACAGTCAAGCAGTAGTCTGTCATAAGGAGAGGGCTCGGGGAAAGTTTGCCCGGCCATTGTAAAACGCTCGCCATTTACATCTTCGTAAGTGAAAATACACTCAATGCCAGGCACAAGTTTAGCTGTTTCTGTATTAATGCTTTTAATAATCGCATTTGCATAAGGCGAGCGCAGTACCTTAACAACTAAAGCATCGCCGGGTGTTATATCGTTTACATAAACCGGTTTTCCAAGCAAAAGCTGCATAGAGTCTTTTTTTCTAACAGCTTTACCAACATAAGAATAAGACACTTTAAGTACCTCTTTTCTTAGACTCTAAAAAATTACGTATTCCTCTAAGCTGTCCGTCATAGCCCGAGCACCTACATAGGTTTCCGGCTAAAAAAGAGATAATCTCTTGGTCGCTTGGGTCTTTGTTCTCTTTTAAAAGTGCTATTGTATTTACAATAAAGCCGGGGTTGCAAAAGCCACATTGCTCGGCTCCTTGGTCTGCAATAAAGCCTGCAAACTCGGCCGCCTCTTCTTGCAAACCCTCTAAAGTGAAAATAGATTTACCCATGGCCCTAACTGCTAAAACACTGCAAGAAAGAACAGGTTTATCGTCCATAAGCACTGTGCACAGCCCGCAATTAGAGGTGTCACAGCCCCTTTTTACGCTGAAACATTGGTGCTTTCTTAAAAAGTCGATCAAAAGCAAATCTGCTTCCACATTGTCCACTATTTTTTTATTATTTAAAGTTAAATTAATTTCCACAGATTACTTCCTCTCGTTAAGTTTCTTTACAGCCCTCATTATAAGAACTTTGCAAATATGCTGGCGGTAGTTTGCGCTTGCAAGTGTGTTGCTGCCAAAAGCAAATTGTCCGCTTGCATCCTCTGCCAATTCCTCTAAGTTATCGCTCTTGCTTATTTCAATTAGCTCTGCCTTATGAGGTCTTGCACCTACTGCGATGCTGTAGGTGTTTTCATTCTCACTTACAGCACAGTTAAGCACAGCAAAATCTGTTTTAGAGTTTTTTTGCGAGATAAATACAGCATTATACTGTTTTTTTTCTATAATAATTTTAATTAAAATATCACGCTCAAAATCGCTTTTTAAAAAGTCCTCAAGGCTTATTATGCCTTTTTTATAAAACTCCACTTTAGCGCCTAACGAAAGCAAAAGTGTTATGATATCTGAGAAACCAAACCTTGAAAAAACGCTGCCTCCAACGGTTGCTAAATTTCTAAACTGAACCCCCACAAGCTGATTTAAGCACCGGTTAAATGCGTCGTTTGTCATGGTGTTCAAAGCAGTGTTAGTCTCAATATCCCTAAGTGATACCATAGAGCCAATGTGATATTCGTTTTCTGTTTCTTCAATTTCATCCATATTTAAGTCGCAAAGGTCAATAGCTGTGTTAATGTTGTTCCGTTGCATTTTAAGCCAAAGCATACCCCCTAAAACAACATTGCTTTTGGTAAGGTTAAGCTCATAAGCCTCTTTAATGCTTTGCGCCCTATGGTAATTAGTGATATTTAACACTCAATCGCCCCCGTTTTTAAGATTCAGTTACTGCTACTTTAGTATCGTCTTTTTCTTTTTCGTTATCATCTTTATCTTTAGGAAGCACTAAATTAAATATAACAGCAACAAATGCAGCAGGAACAATTCCACCACCGCCAAAAATTAGCTTTAATAAATCCGGTAGGTTGTTTAAAATTGTGCCGTTAACACCTAAACCGTAGCCTAAACCTAAAGATACAGAAACTATTGTAATATTTCTTGCTGTTAGAGGGTCTTTTGTAATCAATTGAATACCGCTCATAACAATTGATGAGAACATAATAATTGCAGCTCCGCCCAAAACGCTTTGTGGCATAATGGATAAAATTGCAGATAGCTTTGGAATTAGTCCGCATAAAACCAAGAATATTGCACCGCAAGCCAAAGCATAACGGTTTACAACTTTTGTAAGAGTTACAAGACCAACGTTTTGGCTAAATGATGTGTTTGGCAAAACGCCGAATAGTGCAGCTACAGAAGAGCCAACGCCATCGCATATAACGCTGCCGGCAAGTTCTTTATCGGTCGCCTCACGTCCCATACCGCCTTCAACAACACCGGAAACATCGCCTAAGGTCTCGACAGCGGTAACCACGAACATTATTAAAATAGGAACTATAGCACGCATATCAAAAACAGGGGTTACAGGCATGAAAGAGGGAACTGCAAACCAAGAGGCCTCGCTAACTTTGCTCCAGTTTAGCACCCAAGATTTTGTGTATTCTAATCCCTCCGCAGTGACAGCAGTGGTATCTAAAAAGAGCGGTAAAACAGCACAAACTATGTAGCCGAAAATAATGCCAATTAAAATACATGAGTAGCCCATAATGCCTTTTGACTTATGCTTAAACACTAAAATAACTATCATAACTGCAAGACCGATTAATAAGTTTTCAGCCGAGCCATAGTCGTTTGAAGAGGAGCCGCCGCCAAAGGAGCCAACGCCTACGCCTATCAGCGAAAGGCCGATTGCCATAACAACAGTACCGGTCACAATTGAAGGGAAGAACTTGCGAAGTGGTTTTAAAAATGCACCCAAAATTGTCTCAAATATACCACCTATAATAGAAGCGCCCATAATTGCGCCGTAAGCAACAATACCGCCACCCATAACACCGGCAACACTGTTAAATACACCGATAAAGCCCGAGCTTGTTCCCATAATAATAGGAACCTGTCCACCAACAGGGCCGATAGAAAATAGCTGAAGCAAGGTTATCACGCCTGCAATTATCATGGCATTCTGAAGCAAACTTACTTGAATAGCGGCAAATTGTTCTGCTCCGCCACCTACTGCACATGCGCTTGTGATGATTAAAATAGGGGTTAAGTTGCCTACAAACATCGCTAAAACATGTTGAAGACCAAGTGGAATTGCTTGCCTCAGTGGGATTTTACCTTTAAAGGTATACGGTGTTCCTGTAAACTTTTTTTCTGACATTAGTTTGACCATCCTTGTAAAAATAATGATTTCAGCGTAAAACTTTCAGTTAAAAAATTATTATCACATTAGCTAATAAAAACCAATTGCATGAATTTAGCTCATATAGCCAAATTTAATGCAAATTTAGGGGTGAATTTGTAATAAAAATCACTGTCACTTTACAGCTCTCAGTGTAGCACAAAATGGCCCTAATTTCAACAAAAAAATCACTTTGCACATCTTTAATTGATCGTGCATTTGCACCTTGACTGCCACCATCAAAATACTATCGGATATTATTGATAAATAAATGCAAACTCGGTAACATCAATATCTTTATAATATTTGATTTCCGCTGACAAACTTTGCCACAATATCCACTGCATAATCTTGATAAATTATACTTTCAAGCCTATTTGCGATATCTTCTATTTTAAAATAATTTAATTTTTCATCGTCAAGCACAATAGCGTCCATTTCATAACCTTGTTCAAAACTGCCTACTTTGCCAAAGAAAGATCCGCCACCTTTTGTAGCCATATATAAAGCCTCACTTACTTTCAGTGGCTTAAAGCTTGCATCTTGCAATCTCCATCTTAGCTTTGACACAGCTATCGAATCAGCTATAACTTTAAACATAGACAAACTATGTCCAGCCGCTATATCGCTACCGAGCCCTATATTCATGTTTTGCTCTAAATACATTTTTGCAGGAGCAATACCTGATGAAAGATTTGCATTTGAAGTAGGGCAGTGTGCTATATACACACCTTGCTTTTTCATAAGTTCGATTTCATCTTCAGGGCAATGAACACAATGAGCCATAATTGTTTTGTTTTTACCGCCGAATAATCCGTGTAAGTGATAAGCATCGCCATAAGATTTAGCTTCCGGCTTTAACTGCTTTACCCAAGCAATTTCACTTATATTTTCAGATAAATGTGATTGACTTGGCATATTATACTCTTTTGAAATATTGCCTAAATAGTCAAGCAGTTCATCGTCGCAAGACGGAATAAATCTCGGTGTTATAATTGGGAATGTATTGTTAAACTTGCCATCAATTAATTTAAGCCATCTTAGCGTTTCGTCATTTGCTGTTTTAGCATCACCATCAGACAAGGTATCAGGGCAGTTCCTGTTCATATTCACCTTGCCTACGTAGGTAATAAGCCCGCTTTGCTCTAAAAGTTTCATAAGTTCTACAGTAGCATCAACATGAAGACTTGCAAAAACAGATGCACGAGTTGTTGCACTGTTTTTCAAGTCTTGTGAAAACTTAGAGTAAACCTTTTTCGCATACTGCAAATCACTAAACTTAGCTTCCTCAGCAAAAGCAAAAGAGTTAAGCCAGTCTAAAAGCTCCAAGTCCATACCCGTTCCCCTAAAGGCGTACTGCGGCGCATGAATGTGCAAATCAATAAGCCCCGGAATAATTATTTTATTGCCATAGTCTATTACAGAAATATTATTATATTGAGGAGGTAATGATTCAAAAGCACCTATAACCTTGCTTTTTTCACATACAATATAACCATTTTTAATAATTGTAAGTTCACTTGGATTTTTTGTGTAAACTATATTTCCTTTAAGTGCCCACTTCATTTTCATCTTCTCCTAAATCAAAATTCCGTATAGTATTAAAATGCCATTAAACATGAAAAATCCTACCACTAAAGAAAGCACTTTATGCTTATCTTCGTTAGTAGGATTTTAGGTTTCCTGTAGAGACCCCTGTACCATTTATAACAGGGTTATACGAACACATAATTAAGTTTTAATACGATTAAATCGCTGTCACGCTTGACACATTTAGTATAAGCAATAAAAGGGTGTTTGTCAATATTTTTCAGTTATAATTTAATTATACTTTTATCGCTATCACAAAATGCTCTAAAATCATCTTCAGACATTGGCTTTGCATAATAATAACCTTGCACGATGTCGCAATCTATTTCTTTCAGCATAATTAAATCCTCTAAAGTTTCTACTCCTTCTGCAACCGTTTTTATATTCAAGTCTTTCGATAATCTTATTACGCTGGCTACAACAGCTATACCGCGTTCACGTGTTTGTGATGATGCAAAAAAGCTCCTATCCAATTTCAAAACATCAACCGGTGTGTTTTTTAACAGTCCTAATGAGCTATACCCGGAACCAAAATCATCCATAAGGACCTTGAAGCCTTCCTTATGCAAATCATCTATAAAGGAATTTAAATCACAATCGGTACTGAGCATACTTGTTTCGGTTATTTCTATTCCCAAGTATTTGGGATTAACATCATATTTCTTACATATCGCTG
>CAYJAS010000083.1:0-7882 GCA_964367895.1 uncultured Oscillospiraceae bacterium
GATTTGCTCTCACAGGTGCACAGCTGAGCGAGACTTTTTTGCCACTTCTTTATTGCGCACTTTTCCCGACCATCGGCGCAGGGGCGGCGCAAGCATTTGCTCAAAAGCGCATTGACCCGTCACGCGCGGCTATCGTTTACACTCTCGAGTCGGTATTTGCCTGCCTACTTTCGATAATGTTCGGCTATGAAACCCTCTCGCTTTCGCTTGCGCTGGGTGGCGGATTGATTGTCGGGGCAATTATTATAGCCGAGGTGGATTTAATCTCCAGAATACAGGCGAGGAAGGTGCACGATGGGAAGGGAATTTAACAGCCGGCATGCGCTATCACTTCTTGACAGCTTAGGTATAAAATACGGGCATATGAAGCACGGGCCGGTCTTTAAAATGACCGATTTGGACGATGTAAGTGTACTTCTCGGTGCACCTTTCTTTAAAAATCTACTGATATGCAACCGCCAAAAAACCGAGTTTTTTCTTCTTTTGCTCGACGGTGACAAACCCTTTAAAACCTCGCTCGTATCCAAACTTTTGGGTGCAAGCCGTCTTAGCTTTGCAGATGAGGACGATTTAAAGCGCCTTTTAGGTGTTCAAAGCGGAGGGGCAAACCCGATTTCACTTATGTTTGACGAGCAAAAACTTGTAAAGCTCGCTGTTGACAGCGATATTTTGCGACGAGAGTATGTTTGTCTGCATCCGTGTACAAACCGAGAGAGCATTAAAATACGCACCGTGGATTTAATGGAGCATGTACTGCCCGCCACCGGGCATGAGCCGATAGTACTCGACATTTCGTAGGGAAGTTCCCACCAAACAACTGGTATTTCCGTTTTACTTGCCGTGGTGTTTGTATTGTGCTACAGTGATAGTAAGATTGTTGATATAATGAAAAGGTGAGAATATGAGTACAATTTATGATAGGGCTGATATATACGATATAGGATTTGATGAACGCAAATGGGATATAATATCTGAGCATTGGAAGAAAGTATTTGAAAATACTCAAGTAGAAAATATATTGGATTGTAGTATCGGAAGTGGAAATTTAACGTTACCCTTATCAAAAATTGACATTAAAATTTCTGGTTCTGATTTGAGCCAAACAATGTTAAATCGATGTGAAGAAAAAGCCCAAAAAAGAGGTATTGCAGTAGAGTTATTTCAGTCAAATTTTTTACAAATAAATAAAAATACACCACGAAATTATTATTGTGTTATGAGTACAGGTAATTCTTTACCCTATGTTTCAAATAATGAAGTTATTGATACACTTGAAAAAATGAATAGCATTGTAAATGAAGGTGGATATCTGTATTTAGATATGAGGAACTGGGATAAAATCATTAAAGAGCAACAACGTTTTTACTTTTATAATCCTACATTTATTGATAATATGAGAGTTGATACAGTGCAATTTTGGGATTATAATTTAGATGGTACGATTACTTTTAATATCGTATACAATTTTGAAAAAATGGCAAGGTTTTTCAGCGTGAAATCTTTAAAGAAACGTATAATCCAATAAAAAAAGAAATTATTATGAATGCATTAAATAGAATGGGATATGAAATTGTTTTACATGAAAACTTTCCTATACAGATTGAATATCCAATAGAAGATTTTGATTGGTATTTTATTTTAGCAAAAAAGAAAACTTAACAATTATGAGCATAACACTTGGGGAAGTTACACAATAGTTTTAACTATTGGCTTTACTTAATATCCTAACGCGAGATCATATTCACACCCTGTATAAAACAAGCTGACACTTTGTAGGTGTCAGCTTGTTTCTATATATGAAATCCGTCCTTTGAAGGTCTTTTAATTTTAAAATTCTACCGCAAGTGAATTGCGACCTTTCTCAAAGGCCGACTCGCTGCTTTGCACACTCGCAAAAAAGCACACCCAAATGGGTGTGTTTTTTACGCTTGATTTACTTCGAAGTTAGGTATGCGTTGATTTTATCCACAAGTGCATCTGCATCAGTGCCGTGTACGACACATGCTTCGGCAATTGACTCACCCTGTGCCGAGGGGCATCCCAGGCAGTGCATTCCCATTTCAAAGAAAAACTCCGCTGTTCCGACATCAGCTCTCAAAACTTCGCCGATTATAGATTCCTTTGTTACTGTCATGTTTATGAGCATTCCTTTCTGTTAGGCTTGCTTATAGCGGTTCATTGCCATAAGTATGCCCTATTTCCTAACTTATTATACCTTATAAAGCCAAAATATACAAGTCAAGAAATATTAAATTTTTGTTATTCCCTGTCGATTGGGCAAGTAATATGTTACTTATCCAGCTTTCGATATTGTGTTTCAAAGTCGATTTCGTTTACAAGTTGCCTTCCCTCTTGAAAACGCTTGAGATTTTCTTTAAAAATCTCAAAGATGGCGTCTGCCGTCTGCTTTAGCTCAGATCCGCCTGCACAATGGGGAGTGATTACAGCGTTTTTTATCTTCCACAACCTGTGTTCCTTCGGTAGTGGCTCGGGGTCGGTGACATCAAGTGCCGCACCGCTCAGCTTTCCGCTGTCAAGAGCATCACAAAGGGCTGTGGTATCGACCGTCTTACCTCTGCCGACATTTATAAGCATAGCTCCATCTTTCATGAGAGCAAAACGCTGTGCGTTTAACATCTGATATGACTCACCGGTGGACGGTGTGACAATGGCGACCATATCTGCCCGTGGCAATAGAGCATCAAGCTCATTCACCAAGTGAATTTCATCGGCATACCGGCTGGGGGTTAAATCGCTTCGCCTGACACCGATGACATATGCACCGAGCGCCTTGACCAGCTTCGCATACTCCCCTCCTATACCGCCCATACCGATAATCAGCACCGTGCTGTCTTTGATGATTTTAGTAGGCGGCGTCTCTCTCCAGTCTTGCCAATGGCATTGATTTTGACAATCTCTATGCACATGCATATTTCTGTATAGCCCAAGATGCAGGCCGAGCATGAACTCGGAAATGCTCAGGTTGTATGCTCCACTCGCCGAGGCGAGTTTTACATGGCTCGGAAATCCACCCTTGACATATCGGTCAACACCCGAGGAGGTAGTTTGCACAAATTTTAGTTTGGGCATTTTGAGCAAGAAGTCAAGATTTTTCAGTCCAAATAAAATATCACATTTTTCTATCTGCTCTTCGCCGTATATAAACTTTATACCGGGGAAATCCCCCTCCGCATTGCGAACCTGTTCCCGTAAATCTGTTGTAACGACATTAACTTGTAACATGCTTTCACTCCCATCATTTTTATGCTTTAATAATACCACATTTGCCCACTTTATTGCAATATCGTATATTCTCAAAACGCAAAACGGGGACAGCTTAAAAGGCTGTCCCCGTTGCAATAATCTTTATTTTACCTCTTGGCTCTTTGTCAGCGACTCTGTAATGCCGTTTGCAAGTCCGGCAAGCCCTTGAATCTCAGATGGAATAATAATCTTTGTCGCCTTTCCGTCTGCCGCCGCCGCAAAAGCTTCGAGAGCTTTTATCTTGACAATGGCTTCGCTCGGTGGCGATTCGTTGAGCATTTTTATGGAGTCGGCAAGCGCTCTTTGCACGGTAAGAAGTGCCTGCGCCTCACCCTCTGCCTCTTTGATTTTCTGCTGTTGAACGGCTTCTGCACGCAAAATCGTCGCCTGCTTTTCGCCTTCCGCAATCAAAACGGCCGATTTTTTCTCACCTTCAGCGCGCAAAATCGCCTCACGGCGCTCACGCTCAGCCTTCATTTGACGCTCCATCGCATCTTGTATTTCGCGCGGAGGAATGATGTTTTTCAGCTCAACACGGTTAATTTTAATGCCCCACGGATCGGTTGCATCGTCCAGTATGGCACGCATTTTGCTGTTGATAATGTCACGGCTGGTCAGCGTTTGGTCAAGCTCAAGATCACCGATAATATTACGCAGAGTGGTCGCCGTAAGGTTTTCAATCGCCGCCATTGGGCGCACAACACCATAGGTGAAAAGCTTGGGATCGGTCACTTGAAAATAGATAACCGTATCGATTTGCATGGTTACATTGTCCTTTGTGATAACCGGTTGTGGTGGAAAGTCTGAAACACGCTCTTTAAGGGTAACTTTGTTTGAAATACGCTCAATAAGAGGAATTTTTAGGTGCAATCCGGTACCCCAAGTGGTTTGGTACGCGCCCAAACGCTCGACTATAAAGGTGTTTGCCTGCGGTACGATTACAATATTGCTTGCTAAAATGATGATTATCGCAAGTGCTCCTATCACCACAGCAACAATGCTCACAATTGAGGAAACCGAAGTAATTGCTAAAAGATTGAATGACAGCATAATGTTCTCTCCCTTATATTTATTGTTCTGTGAGTAACCCCACTAAAACTCTTTTTTCGGCAAAACTATTGCCTTAACTCCCGAAATTTCGCAGACGACAATCTGCTCACCAACCGCTATTGTGCGCTCACTTTCAAGCGACCGCACCGTCCATATTTGGCCTGCAATTTTAGCTTGACCGACCGATTTTTCGTTATTTACCGCCTCGGTCACAACCCCTGTCATGCCAATTATTCTGTCGGCATTTGTCCTGACGGTGCGCCTGTTAAAATGCTCCTTTGCAAACTTACGCAAAAGCAGCAACGACAGCGCAGTTGTCAAAATAAAGACACCAAGCTGAACGACAACCGACCAGCCTTGAATATCGGCAAACATGGCTGCCAAACCACCTACCGCAAACCAAATCGATGTCAGGTCAAGTGTCATGGCCTCCACCACTATAAAAACGATGACCGCTATAAGCCAAATCAGACTCATCGGTATTGCAAACGGCATGGTATCCCTCCTATCATTTGCTATTTGCTTTATTATACTACAATCTAAAAACAAAATCATCAACAAAATGTTAACATTGAGAGGATTTTTGTACCAACTGAGGGCGGCCGATGACCGCCCCTACAGGGTGCAACAGTTTGCAATCCCATTATATACCAACGTAAAAACCGCCCCAAAGGGCGGTTTTTACGAGTGTGCAAAGCACCGAGCCGGCCTTCGGGGAAGGCCGTAAAATAATTACCTATGATATTTTATCGGGTGATTATTTTCTAATTCACCGCAATTCACTTGCGGTAGAATTTTTTAAATTAACAAACCGCCCTTTCGGGCGGTTTTGCGAGTGTGCAAAGCACCGAGCCGGCCTTCGGGGAAGGCCGTAAAATAATTACCTATGATATTTTATCGGGTGATTATTTTCTAATTCACCGCAATTCACTTGCGGTAGAATTTTTTAAATTAACAAACCGCCCTTTCGGGCGGTTTTGCTGTTAAATTATTCTCCTTGGTGAACGATTTTGCCGTCTACGATAGTGTAAGCGACTGTGCTATCGATGTCAAACAGCGGATTTTTGTTCCAAATAACAACGTCCGCATCTTTTCCGACTTCAAGGCTTCCGACTCTATCGGCAATGTCACACATTCTCGCCGGGTTAATGGTGATGGCACGGAATGCTTCATCAATGTCAAGACCTGCCTTTGCCGCAAGACCTGCGCAATAGGACAGGTTTTCAAGCGGAATGACCGGCGAATCGGTGATTATGGCTATTTGCACGCCTGCTCTGTGAAGATCGCCCGGAGTTTCAAAGCTCTTGTTGCGCAGCTCGATTTTGCTCTTTCCGCCCAAGGTCGGGCCGACAAATGCCGGCAGTTTTTCCTCTGCGATATAGTCTGCGATAAGCGAACCGTCTGTGCAGTGGTCAAGGGTGATTTTCAGTCCAAACTCTTTAGCGATGCGAATGGAGGTGAAGATGTCATCAGCTCTGTGCGCATGTGCTTTGATGGGAATTTCGCCCTTGAGCACGGGAATCATCGCTTCAAGCTTCATGTCAAAAGCGGGGTTTTTATCGTTTTCCTTGTCCTCCATGTAACGGCGCACTTTAAACAAAAGATTGCGCAGTTCAGCGGCGACAGCCATACGAGTTTGCGGACTCTTTTTAAGTGCGGTGTAGCAACGCTTGGGATTTTCGCCGAAAGCGACCTTCATAGCGACCGACGGATTGATTATCATGTCATCTACCCTGTTGCCGTGAAGCTTCATGGCAACAAAAGTACCGCCGACAACATTTGCACTGCCCGGGCCGGTGACAGCGGTGGTAACTCCGCCTGCAAGAGCTAAGTCAAGTGCCTCATCCATCGGGTTGATGGAGTCAATGGCACGCAGTTGCGGAGTGACCGGCTCGACTATCTCGTTGTAGTCACGGCCTTCCCAGCCCATACCGTAGTTGTCAAGTCCGATGTGACAGTGTCCCTCGACAAAGCCGGGAAGAACAAGGCGACCACATGCGTCTATCACCTGCGCACCCTCGGGTGCTTCGATGTTTTGGCCGACTGCCTTGATTTTTCCGCCCTCGATAAGTACACATCCGTTTTCGATGTCGGGGCCTACCATGGTTTTGACATGTCCGTTTTTAATGAGTATCATTTTTTCATTCCTTCTTTCTTAAAATATTGTTATTTAAATTGTATTTTTTTGAAAAACGGTGGAAAATGCAGATAGAAGTGGTCGCCCTTACCCCTCTTTTTGGGCAATTGCCGTGGCAAGGCATTTGCACCGCTGTGCGCCTTTATACCCCGTGTCACCGCACAAAATGCAATCGGGTGGAGGAAACAGCCAAGCCTCATTTTTTCCGTGCACCGCAAGAAGCTGTGTGCGCCGTGCAGTCAGCTGTGCACGCTGTTCTGCCAATTCTACTCTGCCGTCACCGCTTGCGCGTGCCATGCGTGAATTGCATCTGCCAAGCTCACGCTGAAGCTCTATAAACTCGGGGCACATCTCGGAAAACTGTAACATACGCTCTCTCTGCTGTAGTTCTCGGCGTTTTCGCCTTTGCTCAAACTCGGAGAGTACAGCGCTTTCGGTGCTCTCTGCCGGCTTAGCGTTTTGCCGCTTGGCGCCGGGCTTATCGCCCTGCTCAACCTCACGCGGGGTGGTAAAGCCCTGCTCGTGCCAGCTTTTCAGTATACTGTCCATATATTTAAAATTGAGTTTTCCTATGCGAAGCACCATCTTGTCATATGCCAGTTTGAGCATTTTGTCGGAAAAGGACATTGAAAGCCAGCTGTCTATATACTTTTTTTCGGTTTCGCTCGGCATTCTGCCCGAGATGCCGAAAATTGACAGCACACGCCCATGTTTAGAGCTTCCGCTCTGCTCAAGTGTCATTTGCACGGTGGCCTTTTCAATATCACTAATGCCAAGATCATGCCATTTATAGGCACGCCTCTCAAGTTCACGTGCCGAAAGTCTGCCTTGGGCACTGCAATGGAAAACCATTAGGCTGAGCACCTCGGCAGGCATATTCAATTTGTCGTAAACGCTGTAAAGGGTTTCAAGCTCCGATTTGCGCATGGTGCGACCGAGCGCACGCTCCATCACATTGCACAGGCCGGTGAATACACTGTCACCTTCTCTTGCCCGGGCAAGCTCGCTCGGATGGTATGAAATTTCCTGTTCGGGCGGTGGCGCACAGCCAGTGTGCGCAATATTGTTTGTGCACAAAGTGAGCATAGCTGAAAGCACCCTTTTTTCGGTCATTTCAAGGGCTGTTTTAGCCTGTTCCATGGTGCACTTTCCACCGGAAGATACGGCAAATGCATATAGCAGAGCAGCATCGGGATTTTTGGTGGCGACCAGTGCCGGCATCGCCTTGCTCGGGTCGGCCGAGATAATTATACTGTCAATTAATACTGCCTGCACCCAAGCTTCCCCCCAATTTTAAAGATAGTAATATTATAACACAATTTGCGACATAGTCGCTGTGGCAAAGCCACAGGCAAGCGAAGCTTTCAAATTGATGTTTCAATGTTCTCGGGTACCCACTCAAAATCTTTGATTTTGTCAGTGGGTGAGGTT
>CAYJAS010000084.1:0-5818 GCA_964367895.1 uncultured Oscillospiraceae bacterium
CCATCGTCTTTCGTTTGCGGACGACCGAAGGTCACCCCTACAGGTTGGATTTTTAATGTCAATTGTAGGGAACGGTCTTGACCGTTCCGTTTTACGGAGCGACGAGGGCGAGGCACAACGGGCGGCCAATGACCGCCCCTACAAAATGCCTACCCGAAAACCTACACAATCTCACTCACATGGGGGATAGAAGCCGAGGCGCCGTGTCGGGTGATGCATATTGCGCATGCCTTGAGGCATCGCTCAATTGTGCTTTCAATGTCCATACCTTGCGCCATGCCTGCCACAAAATACCCCAAAAATGTGTCGCCGGCACCGGTGGTATCCAAAACCTCCTGCACCGCAACCGCCGGATAAGCAAGCTGTTTGCCGGCTCCCGAATACATCACGCCGTCCTTGCCCAGAGTCAGCACAATTTGCGCATGCGGGAAACGCTGTGTAAGATGCTCGATAACACTGTCGCCCCGGTTGCAATCGGCTATCTGCGCGCCTTCCACCTCATTGACAACAAAAGTGCCTATACGGTCAAGGGGCAAGCTCAAAATGGTGTCGTCCATCGGTGAGGGGTTGAGCACAATATGCATACAACGCTCGCTTGCACGATTGATAATATACTCCAAATTGTTTATCTCATTTTGAAGCACCAAAATATCACCGTCACTGAAATTAGAAAGCACGGTATCAATCTCATCGTTTGTTATCTCGGTGTTTGAACCGCTGTGCAAAATGATTGCATTTTTGCCATCTACAACCTCAATAAGTGCATGTCCGCTCGGGCTGGTATGTGATCTTGCCACATAATCGGTGTTGACACCATTTTGGCGCAAAGCTTCCAAAAGCCCGTCGCCGTCATAGCCGACCTTGCCGGCATGATGGACATGTTGTCCGGCTTTGGATATGGCAATCGCCTGATTTAAACCCTTTCCACCGGAAAATCTGCGGTATCCCAGCGAGTGCATGGTCTCGCCAATTTGCGGAAATCGGGCAAGGGTGTAAACATGGTCAATATTAAGTGAACCGTAGCACAATATTTTCATAATAGCACCTCAGGTGTTATTTTTTTGGCATTAATTTTTCTTGCGTTTAAGATTATAAGTCTCAAAATCGTCGACCTGTGCCGCTGTCATATATGCAATTACATTTTCACGCTTTTCGTTTGGAAAGGCTATTACATATTCCTTGTAGCCAAGTGAAAAGCGGAAGAGAACTTGGTTTTTTTCCTCACGATGAATGCCGTAAAAATGCAGTTTTCCATAGGGAATCATGCGCCCGGAAGAGAAAATGCCCTGTTGCCCGATGCCGGTCGGCACCAGCATATAAAGGCCGACTGCTAAAATCAAAAGCACAAAAATCGGCCAAGTGTGCTCGATGTTTCCCCTGCGCCACATGGCAATAGCCGCCAGTACGGTTAGCAGGCTAATAGCTATAATTCGCCCGGGCGCACTGCCGGGCAGCTTCATTTGCTTTTTTGCACGCACATAGGTGACGCATTGCCACAGTGCAAACAAAGCCAAAAGCACCGCCATTAAATAATCAAAAATTGTCATTTCTTTTTCTCCCTTTTTCTTCTATATTTACTGTTGTAGTTCATCAAGTGTGAGTGCATAAGCCGGTGCGAAATGCTCCATAAAATAGGAAACTTCCGGCATGTCAATGGAGGCTATTGCCGTCTTTATCTGCTCAGCTGCCTGCTTAAACTCGTCATTTCCGCTTTTGATTTCTTCGGTGCACTTTATATAGGCGCAAATCTTGTCGGCCGCCTTGATATAGGCGTAAAGCTCGGGCTTTTGCCTGTCAAAATTGAATAAATCTCGATAAGTCGGGCGCAGTGGCTCGGGCAACATGGTAAGAAGACTTTCGCCGGCCTCCTGCTCTACATGTTTAAATGCCTGCAAAATGCTCGGATTATTGTATTTAACCGGAGTGGGCAAATCACCGATTAAAATTTCAGGTACATCGTGAAAGAGGGCGGCTGCCGAAATCTCGCCTGCATCGACATTTTTGCCGAAATAGCTGTTGCCTATGGTGGCAAGGGCATGTGCGATGACCGCCGTGTCAAAGCTGTGCTGTGACAAATCCTCACGCATATTATTGCGCATCAGCCCCCATCGGGCAATATATTTCATGCGCGAAAGCATGGCAAAAAAAGCTTGATTTTTCATTTATATGTCACCTCACCCTCAGCCCCCGTTTTTTTTGGGTAGCGAGCTGTTTGAAAGTATATTTGTATCGAAAGAAAATGTTAGATTTGAGGCATCACGACTGCGTTTTAAAGCTAATGCGACCAGACGGTCAAAGAGCTGTGTAAAGGTCAGTCCCTCGTGCTCCCAAAGATAAAAGGAAAGGGAACCGGGTATGGTATTTATCTCGTTTGCAAACACTTCGCCTGTGTTTTGATCTATAAGAAAATCTACACGGGCGACCCCTGCGCAATCTATCGCATGAAAGGCGCTGACCGCAATAGAGCGAATGCGCTCGCTAAGCTCGTGCGGTAAATCAGCGGGCAACTTTCGGCTAAGACCGGACATGCCTGCGCCCCCTTTTGCGCCACCTTGCGGTGCTGTCTGAGGAGCCGATTTTGCACCCTTTGTCCCCGATGCTCCGGCTTGATATTTGTCCGAATAAGACAGGATTTCACCGCCACCGAGCGGTTGCTCACACACAGAGGCACGAGCCTCGTCACGGTCGCCGAGCACCGAGCAATTTATCTCGCAAAGAGGAGAAACGGCACGCTCACACAGCGCATAATCGGCATAGTGAAAGGCCTGTTCAAAAGAGGCGATTAGCCCTTGCAAATCTTTAGCGAGCGATATTCCCACGCTTGAGCCCAAATTAACCGGCTTGACAATGCAGGGCAGAGTGATTTCGGTGGCAATCCGCTCGGCAACCGCCGTTTTATCGGCAAAAAACTCCCCCGAACGCACACGCACGGCAGGCAGGCAAGGCACGCCGGCGGCGGTAAACAGCGCTTTCATGGTCCATTTGTCCATTCCTGCGGCGCTGGCGGCAACATTTGGGCCGCTATATGGCAGAGAAAGTCGCTCAAAATGCCCTTGCATTACACCGTCTTCGCCCCCTGTTCCGTGGAAAATGGGCATTGCAAGGTCAATGGTTTTCAGCTTATTTGATTTAAATGGGCGAGTATGTCTGCGAAGCAGAACGACATCGGCACCGTCTTTTGCAAGCACCACCTCGGTCGCCTGAGATATCGCCTTCGGGGTATCACGAAAAGAGCTGAGCTCGCTTAAATGCTCGCCGATGTAAAAGGCTCCTTCTTTGCTGACATAAACGGCAGTTATGTCGTATTTATCACGGTCGGCGGCAGAAATCGCCTGCATGGCCGTTATTATAGAAACCTCGTGCTCGACACTCTGCCCACCGAAAAAAACAGCTATATTTATTTTCACGCAAATCACCTGTCCTAAATCAATAATTGTCGGTCAAATCGTTGAGCAGTAGCACCATTTTATCCTCACCGGGAAGTGAGCGGGCAAGAGCAAGTGCCTGCTGTACCGTGTCGGCGGCATGTATCACCTCGGCTTGCATACCGCTCTCACCTGCACCCAAGCGGATTTGATGGGCACGCTGTTGCGTTCCCACCGTGATCAGCACATCGCAGTGCTGTGCGGCATATTCGCCCAGCTCATAATTGAAGCGCAATTCATGCTCACCAAGCTCGACAAGTCCGGGGGTTATAACTATGCGAAGACCGCTACACATGGAAAGGGTTTCAAGTGCAATTTTTGCACCTTCGGGGTTTGAATTGTATGCGTCGTTTATTATCGACATGCCGTCACCCGGCAAAAGCTCTAACCTGCCCGGCACTCCTTCAAGCCGTGAAACGGCAATTTTAGCTTCACTCAGCGAAACGCCCAGATGATGGGCGACAGCTATCGCACCGGCCAGATTTTGTACATTGGCACGGCCGAGCAGTTTTGTGGTAAATCTCTCGGCCTCGGTGCCGACAGTAACGGTAAAGCTTGAACCGTTTTTGTCGATTTTTGTATCGCTCACAGTATAATTTTCGCCATTTATACCATAAGTTATCGTTTTTCCGCTATATTCCGCCATTTTAACGGGTACACTGTCGAAATTGAGAAATACGGTTCCGCCCTTTTTAAACACCGAGTCGGCGAGTTCACGCTTGGTTTTTGAGACATTTTCAAGGCTTTTAAAGCTCTCTATATGTTGCTCGCCAATCGAGGTTATAATGCCGAAATCGGGCAAAACGAGACGGCAAATATCTTCAATATCGCCGACATGTCGTGCGCCCATTTCACATATGAAAATCTCATGGACAGAGCGCAACCCCTCACGCACCGAGCGCACGGCGCCAAGGGTGGTATTATAGTTCCCCGGTGAGCTGTACACCGAAAATTTGCGTGACAGCAGAGCGTGCAAAAAATGCTTTGTGCTTGTTTTGCCAAAACTGCCGGTGATACCGATAACGGTGAGATTTGGGCTGTTGCGCAGTATTTGCCGAGCCTCGTTGATATATCTGTTGTTGACGGCATGCTCAATAGGTGCGTTGACCGCCGAGTAAATCATAACAAGCAGGTGCTGAAAAAGCACAAGTGCGCAGACAGCGGCGGCCGCAATTGCCTTATATGGTGCGGATAGGTAGACAATAGTAAGCAGTGCAAGTACAAAAACCGCAACATTGAGCAAAACGGCGGTTACGCTCATGCGCTTTACCCTCGGTGTCATAACCAGTGGCTTTTTTTGCACAGGACGTGGGTTGAAAAAAACATAGAGCAATGCCGCCATCGGCGCAAGCCAAAAGAGAGGTGGAGAGGAAAGGGCAACAAAAATCAGCGCTGCCGGCAGTAGCACACGAGGGTTTAAAACAGCGGAGCGGTGGGCGGTCAGCCAGCGTGAATGTGTCGTACGCTGGTAAGAATTGAGCTGAAACATATGCAGTGCCCTTGTATAGCAAAGAAACAGACAAAATCCGGCGCTCAGCAAGGCGATTGAAGCCTGCAAAAACAGCATGGTTGTGTAAGGCATTATTCACCCTCCTTTGAGCCCAAAGGCGGTAAAAAAGCGTCCAAAACTGCAAAAAACTGGTTTGGATTATCGATAAAGGCAAAATGCCCTGCATTTTGAATGGGCGCAAGCCCGGAGCCGCTTATTCTGCTTTGCATGTCGTGCCCACGCTCAAGCGGTGTAGCGGTGTCTCGCTCTCCCCAAATTAGCAAAACCTCTGCTTTGATGTTGCCCATCTTGTCCGAATAATCGGCGGGCAGGACATTGTTCATGGTGGCACGCATAACCGGCGTGGCCGCTTTATAATCGTCACTCGCCCTCTTGTCACGGGTGTGGCGATAGCGTTCGCCGAAGAGCGGCTCGGTCAGCTTTGCCGTTCCGAGCACACGAAGGGCACGATAAAAGGCAGAGCGTATTTTGGCGGCGGTGCTCTTTGGAGCCGGATTTCCGGCGCTTCCCATCAGCACTGCTTTGTCGAGAGTTAGTCCCTGCGGAACATCGCACAGCAGATCAAGCGAGAGCCTTCCCCCGTGAGAATGACCCATCAGTATAGGGTTTGAAATCCCGAAATGGGAGAGAAAGCCCAATGTAATCGCACGGTAGTCAGCCATGGTCAGGGCATTTTTCGGCTGTTCGCTTGCGCCCACGCCGGGCATGTCAAATGCCAGCACCCGATATCCGTTTTTGACGAGCCTGTCAAAAACAGAGGTGTAAAGCTTAATAGGCGCACCCCAGCCATGCAAAAAAAGCACGGTGTCAGCACCGTCACCGACATCGATGTAATTTATCTGTATACCGTCAATGCTAACCGTCAAAGCAAAACCACCTTTAG
>CAYJAS010000084.1:5918-7742 GCA_964367895.1 uncultured Oscillospiraceae bacterium
ATTATTAGCTGTAAGCAATAACATTATTTTAACATTTCACGGCCGATGTTGCAACGAGTAATTTGTCACACGAGATTTTTTTTGCCGAGGCTCATGCAACATCACGCTTTGAGGCAATTACCGCATGGTAAATTGCAGCCGCACAGCGTTTGCACAAAGTAAGACCGCCACGGGTGACTGTGCTTTTGTCGCCACCACAGATATAGCACCATTTTTCCTGTTTGATTTTTTCCTGATTCACGCTGAAACCTCCTAATAAAATATGGCAATATTATCGCCTCATGTTTCGGCGAGTGCATGTGCAGTCGTCTTAGACGGCGTCACTGTATCTTTCCGAAAAAAGCCCTTAAAATCATGAAAAAAGGAGGAAAGTTATGACTTTTAAAACAAACGGACAAATCAAAGACAGAAAAATGCTTGCGCAACACATCAAAGACTTTTTGACCTATGAGCGCCCACGCAGACAACTACTGCTCGATTATTACAACGGCGACCAGCAGGTGGACAAAGGACGTGTGGCGCCGGGCAGGCCAAACAACAAGCTTGTGTCAAACTACGCAAGGTACATAAGCGATGTGCACACCGGATACTTCATAGGAATTGCACCGACGGTCGAGTTTGAGGGCAAGCGTGTGCAGGAGCGAATGAACAGGGCGATAAGCAGGGCATTGCTGCCGGTCAGGCTGTATGCCGCCGCCCGTGACATGAGCGTATGCGGTGTCGGATATCTGCTGTGCTACATGGAGGAGAGCGGCGTGCGATTTGCAAGGCTTGACCCCCGTGAGACATTTTTGCTGACCGAAGGGGTGGAGGGGCGCATCGTAGGTGCGGTGCGCATATGCCCGACAGGGGAGCGTGAAGCGAGTGGCGAGCTGTATATCGCAGGCGCAAAATGCACACTGCATTTTGACGGCCGGGAGGTGCACATTTCACCGGAACAGCCTCTGGTGCTAAAGGGCATGCCTATTATAGCCTTTGAAAACAATATCGAAAGCCGTGGCGATTTTGAGAGCGTGCTCGGACTGCTCGATGCCTACAATTTGTTGCTTTCGGGCTCAATGGACGATATGCAGAGCGTGGCAAATGCATTTTTAGCCCTTTACGGAATGCTTGGGACGACAAAGGAAGATGTCGAGCGTGCAAATCAAACCAGAGTGCTGTCGCTGTCAGAGAGCGGAAAGGCGGAGTTTGTCGTAAAAAACCTGTCGGCAGACAGTATAGAGCTGATGAGCAAGATACTTGTGCGAGATATGCTGTCAATTACCATGACGCCAAATTTAAACGATGAAGCCTTTTCGGGCAATAGCTCGGGCGTGGCCATTGAGTACAAATTGTGGGGGGCAGAGCAAGCCCGAAGTGCCAAGGAGCAGGGCTTTAGAGAGAGTATGCACGGCGCAATAAAACTTCTTGCAGAAGGGCAAAACTTGCTCGGACGAGTGGGCGAAAGCGAATGCACGGTGCGATTTTATCGCAATTTACCGCAGGATCTGACCAGAATAAGCGAAAATATCGAGAGGTTGAAAGGCTTGGTATCAAAACACACTCTGCTGTCCACCTTGCCTATAGTGGCAGATCCGACGGCAGAACTGCTAAAACTTGAGGAGGAAAGCGCATGAACGAGCATGAGGAAATGATTGTAGACACGCAAGAGCAGGAGCAAAATGACCCGATACAGGAGATGAAGGCCGAGATTGAACAGCTCAAAGCCGAGAGAAAATCGGCGCAATTGCTGGAACATATGCGCAAGCAACTTTCGGCACGAGGGCTTGAGGTTGAGTTTGCCGAGTTGATTGTCGGGCAAAGCGAGCAGGAAAGCCAAAAAAG
>CAYJAS010000085.1:0-6450 GCA_964367895.1 uncultured Oscillospiraceae bacterium
GATGACCATATGTCGGTTATAGATGCCTTTCGAAACGCCGTAAATGCAGAGCCGGACATGAACTTTGTCGGCTTTGCCACCTCGGCAGTCGAGGCGCAAAAACAATGCAATATGCTCAAACCGGACGTTGTGCTGACCGATATTTCTATGGAGGAAGGCACAAGCGGAATCGGCCTTGCACTGAGAATCAAGACCGATTTGCCCGACACAAGAGTGGTGGTTATGTCGGGCTTTGATGAAATTTCATATATTCCCGGCGCAAAAAAGGCAGGGGCAGACGGTTTTTTGTCCAAGGCGACCCCGATTAGCGAGTTTATCTCGGTGATACGGGCGGTTTTGCGTGGCGAAAAGAGGTTCCCCAAGGAGATACAAATCCCAACGGCGCACGGTGCGCCACCCTTTACCGAGCGAGAACTTGAAATTATGCGCCTGCTTTGCCAGTCTTTCTCACGAAAGGAAATCGCCGAGACGATGCACATAGCCGAGGGGACGGTCAAGCGCCATTTGGAAAATATGCTGATGAAATCGGGCTGTAAAAGCTCATTGGAACTGGTGGTGTATGTGGTCGGAAACGGCTGGATTTCACCGAGATAGCTTTCGGAGAAATAAAAAAGCCTACTGCAAATAAATTGCAGTGGCTTTAAAAAATCTCGCAAATGCTCGATTTACGGCCTTCCTCGAAGGCCGCCGACACCGTGTGTCGGTCAGACAATCTCAAAACCAAAGGTTTTTCTACAGTCTGCAATAATAAAAGCCACCCCGTTGGGGTGGCTTTTATGCTTTGTTAATCTGTGCCGCCGAAACACTTATCACAATCGAGAACTCCGGAATTACCTCCACCTTCATGGTGCCGCCGGCGTCCTCTACACGGGCACGAATGCCGAACAATCCGCCCCCTTCTACCAGTCCCTTTTTGGGCAGTGCGCCGTTATTTTTTATCTCAATTCTATATCCCTCTGCCCCATGCTCGACGGTGACCGACACAAGGCTTGCCCCTGCGTGCCGAATGGCATTGCTACACGCCTCTCTGAGCGCTGTCAAAAGCAAAAAAGCGACAGCACTCTCGTCTGGCAGTTCGGGCGTCAGCCGCACTTCCAAGCCGATTTTCCCAAAGTATTCCACTATTTCGGCGAAAAAAAGGGCAGCATTTTTCTGATTGTGCTCTTTTATCCCTTCAATAGCTTCGTGGGAATGGGCGAGCAACTCGCGAAATTGGGTAATATCTCCGCTTTGGCTTAACCTTTGCATGGCTGTCAGCTGTTGGGAAAGAACATCGTGAACCTGCGAACGAATACGCAGATACTCACGCTCTTTTTGCACCGCTTCCATCGTTTCGGCGAGCTTTTCGGTTAAAGCGGTCTCCTCTGCCAGTGCATCTCGCTCCTGTTCAAGCTTGTGTAAAACCGCATAGCTTTCTGTCGCATCTATGGCGGTGATCTCAACAAAGTCGGTGTTTTTAGCATGAAAGGTGCGCCTTGCAAAGCGCCAAGCCTCATGCTCATTGTGGATTAGAATATCTCCTTGTATCGTCTGGCAACCGGCAAGTTGTACTTCGCCACTTGACAGTTTGTCCCACAAAATTGCACCATTTTTGAGTTCTGCACCGAGAAATTTGAGCATTAGCGATTGCATTTTTCGGTTGACAAGGTAAATATAGCCATCTGCACCGCAAAACATAATGCCTGCCGGCAGATTTTCAAGCGCTTGCTGAATTGAAGCAGTGGACAGACGATCTTTTTGCCGCGCGCCTTCTTGGCAGTTGATGAAGTAGGCACGCAATGCAAGTAGCATTATGCCAATCAGCCAAAGTACATGATAGGAAATCCCGATTGCATTTGCAAGTGCGGGCTGGGTGATAAAAAGAAAACAAATGGCCGAAAGCCGTTGCCATTTCACCTCGGTAGGAAGCAGAGCAAGAGCCAGTACCGTGATAAATCCGAAGATAAGCAGTGCATTTTCCACTGTTTCGATAGCCACAACGCCATGCGGGCGATAGCCATATACACAGGCCGGAACAAAAGCAAGTATGGCAATGTAAATGAGCAGTAACAACTCTGAAAAAAAGCTTTTGTGTCGCTTAATATCATAGTTAAAAACACGCCTTGCAATATACACGCTCTGTACAGCAAAGCAAATCAGCGAGGCTATGAAAAACAGCCCGATTTGCATGAAGGGTAAAAAGTAAAAGTCCATCATAAATCTTCCTCCTTACTGCCTGTAAGAAGATAAATTTCGGTATCCTCCCAAGGTTTTGAAGATATCTGCGCCATATCTTCATGCAAAGAGCCTTCAAGTTGCTGCTGTTGCTCTTTTGAAAATAGCGGGATATCCCCCAAAGCAGAGAGTATCGTTTTGCCATCTTGCTCGTAAAGTTGCAGTAGCAAAGTTGATGCCCCTTGCTCTATTGCTTGCTGCACAGCCGATGTGCAAACGCTGTACATGGAAACGCCCTCGGCGCCTGTTAAATCTTTATCGGTGCGACAGCTGACCGTCACTGCAAGGTCAAACGGCAGACAATAATCTGACAATTCTTGCAATGTGTTTAGAAAAATACCCACTTGCTGACTTTGCTGATGGAGCAGGTTGATATGAAACATACAGGTGCGCTTCATAATGCAAGCGAGAAGGCTAACCTTTGCCATGGTTCGCTTGCTGTCTGCATTTTGCTCAATATCCTTAGAAAGTTGCTCAATTTTCTGTGTGCCGTTCAGCAAAATTTCATCTATACTTTCATAGATTTGACGCTGTACCGCCATGGCCGACAAATCTGCTTGAAGCTTGCTCTTTTGAAGCAATAATCTGTTGGTTTCACGGCGCATTTCGTTTACCTGCTCCAATTTTCTATTGGTAGTATTGAGTGAGGTTTGATCCTCAAAATAGGTAAACTTGCCCCCTGCAATATCCCACTGTCGCAGGACATAATTTTCATCTGTTTGCTGGGTTATAAGTGAGCGTTCTACCGTGTTTCCGTCAAAATCTTCAATTTGCATTGCAAGTCCTGAGTGCAAAAACAGCGTTTTAAACCCCCTGTTATGCGGAAAAATGTGACTTAGCATGCACAGTTCGGCAAACAAGATTGCAAGTAGCGATATTGCAAAGGAAATCTCAAAGTTGAGCACCGGTTCAAAGTCAAATATATGTCCGCAGGAATATCCAAGCATGACAATTACCATAATAACGGGAGCCAAAAACATCTTCTTTCTGGGAGAATGGACACATTGACGGATTAGAGTAATCAAAGTGATAAGTATTCCGATGTACATCATTGAAAGTACAATGGCGTATCCCCAATTATAGCTGTGGTAGGAGTGAACATAGTCGGTAACGATAAAAACCCACTGATGATAATGGTTTGTAAATATCAAAATCAAGGCGGCAATCTCCGCATAGACATACCATTTAAACCATTTGATAGCCCTTGCTATATTGGTCGGCCGAACAGTATGCTCTGCCCGCATCATTACATAAACCAAGCTTGCGGTCATTGTATACATCGGTATATAAAAGCTATACCACAAAAGAGTTTCAAGGACAATATTGTCTTCTACAAAATATTTAAGTATCCCGATAACCACAAACAAAATGGCAGTACAGGTGGCAAGCACCAACGCATTTGCAATGCTTTTGTCGGTAATTCTGCGCTTAATGGAAAAGAGATACAATATGCAGAACAGGAGAAATCCCAAGAAAAGCGCGGTATATTCCACTATGTTTGCAAAATTGTACAAGTCTTGGATGAATGCGGTACGCCTTATAACTGCACCAAGCTGTGCCGAAGCACTGCGATAAGCCTCTCCATCGGGTGGGATTTTTGCATTGGTATAGTCTGCCGGATAGAGAGTGCTGTCGGCCATACCGTTTGGCAACCTGTACCCCGCCTCAACGAGAGCTTTGTTCATGCCCTGCTCAATGCTCGGCGGTTCACCGTAATACAGCAGACCGTATTCAAGGGTAAATGCACCATCACTCGGCAAAATTACCTCTGAATTGCGCCCTCTCTCTATGTATTCTGCCGCCACGCTGTCGACAGTTATTACAATCGATTTCCACATGTCTTGATAGTGAAAACGCTCCTCATCCCAGAGGGTGCCCATAAATTGCCCCACACCTCTGATATCATAAGAGGGATCGAGCGCATAAGCCATAGACAGGATAATTTGCTGTGCCTTTGGAGTGCCCCAGTCGTTAGTTTCAAAGCGGTCATCAAGATCAAAGGTGACGGCATACTCTGTTTTCAGCAGATCGGCAAAACTGTTGATTTCAGTGTCTGTCTCATCACGGTCTATTGTAATAACCACCGTTTGAGCAATATGCGGAACGAAATGATAATTAGAGTCAGCGGCAATATAGGGTTGTGCCTGTATTGCCGATACAAAGGCGCCGTCACCATGTGACAGCTCGCCAAGCGCCGAGTCAAGCGGTGTTAAAACAACTTCTCTGCCCTTCACATGCTCGGACAACACCTGAGCATATTTGGACTGATTTTCGGGGACAAAAATGCGTGGTTCACCCTTTTGGCTTGGGTAAAACAGCAATATTAGGGTAAAAATGAGCACCGCTGTGACAACCGCATAGTGCCATTTTTGCGCTTTTACTTTCGGTCTCATCTTATCCCTCCTTCATTTGTGCTGTGTACATTATCATAACATATTTATCACTGTCTGTATATTGCCAAAAATTTTAGAGATGCACCTCTGCACCCCTAAAAACTCTATTTTACCTTAAATAGCTTTCACCAAATCAATCTCTCTCCGAAAGAGTTTCTATTAGTAAATCAAAGTCGGTTTTCAGCGACTCGGGGGCAATAATTTTGCCGACTATTTTACCGACTACCGGCACGGTACTCTTGGCTAAGCGCCCTAAAACCCCTCTGAATATATTTATCGCAAACCATTTATTTGTGCGCTCTATCACCAACTCGCATTGCTCGCTATTCAATATTTGCTGTACTTGTTCACCGTCGAGATGAGAGCAGCCTGCAAGCACGATTTCTTTCAGCACTGCGCTTGCCCCTTCTATTTCATACATAGTTCCTAGGCAAACAGACAAAAGAGTTATTGCCTCAAGTGATAATTCCTGCTGCTCTTGCCGGTTTTTCAGCTTGGGGAATCCGTACAAGTAAAGTAGCTTTTGAGTGGTCAGCAAAACATGGGCGTAATATAAAATTATATCGGTGGGAATTGCTGTGACTGCCGATACTTTTTTCGGCATCACATGCTTTGTCACTACGCCCGATATCAATTTGTTCTTTTGCTTTGATATTTTGCCTGCAATTTTATCTATCTTCTTTTGGGGTATACCTGCCGCTTTCGGTCCATGTGTGATGGCTATCTCAACAATTTCATCGCTGTAATGCTCAGAAAATGTTTCTGCCAAAAACTCATCGCGCTCAACTAAAGAGCCCTTTGTTTTCAGACTGAGTGTTATTATATCGCTTATATCGAGTTCGCCGTCATCATTTATATCAAGTGTGCCCATAATCGCCTGTTGTGTCTTGCTCCCTGCAGTACTTGCCATATCGGAGATTTCGGTGCCTATTTTTGAAACTCCGCCTGTTATGCTTTTGAGCACTCCGCTCTCTTTTTTATCTTTCACCTTACTCCCCCCTCAGTACATCATCAGTAATGCTATTTTACCCAAGCTGTTTATCGCTGTAAATGTGCCTTTTGGCACATTTACACTTTACCATTTTGAAGATATACTTAAATAGAGCTTCTATTTTGTATTGAAAGGGGTGGGCAAATGAGTCTATTTGACAAGCTTAAAAGCATGCAATCGGCACAAGCAAACAGCGCAGGGACAAGCCCTGTATCAACTGCAACAAATGATGGTCTTTCGGGCGCAATCTGCACTAAAATGCCCATAGAAAGTATTCCGACAACCCTCGCAGAGCTGAAAGCGATGAACACTTCGGATTTTAGGGATCCTTTTCAGACAGTTTCCCTTGCGGTGGCGGCGCTTTGTGTATACCACTTTAAAGAGCAACTTTCCATTGAAATGTTAAACTACCTCAAAGGACCACAGGATCTGTCACAATATGAAATGCAGTTTTTGAAAGATCGACTTCAGGGCAAGTCATATCTTGCTCCCTCCTATTTTATCGGAGCGGTGCCGGAAAATGATTATACTCCACAAGTTCCGAGCGCTATCAATGTGTATAAAACCCCTCACAGTGAGGACATGCTGAGCGAAGGATATTTGCAACTCTTTCTTAAATCGGGTGGGGCGGACACGGCAAGACCGGTACATTTGCGATATAAGCCATCAACAAAGCAGTGGTTTCTGTGGGAGTATCACATACTTACTGACATAAGAAAACCAAAAAGCGCAGACGCTTGGGCTTAGGTTGACGGGACTGGAACCCTGAGGTGAGTGAGGTGAATAAGATGAGTAAAAAAGCAATTTTATCTTTTTTCCTGATAGTTTTAGCACTGCTTTTTGCATGTGCCG
>CAYJAS010000085.1:6550-7629 GCA_964367895.1 uncultured Oscillospiraceae bacterium
GCACAATATTTTGCAACCGATGTCTACGGCGGTCAGGAGCTGAGAATTGCCTATAAAGACGAGGAGGAGCTTCGCTGGAGCGACAGCCAAATCAGACCGGAGGGGTTTGGCGATGCGGTAGACGCAATTCACGCACTTTTTGAGCAGTATAAATAATCTCCACTATGAAATTTTTTTTTGTAAGCAAACACCATAATATATAAAAAACGGAGGAGCAGACATGAAAAAAAGGATACTTTCCCTGGCGCTGGCGGTCATGATGATCGTCGGTTTAGCACCGATGGCAATCGCTGCCGAAATCCCCTTCACCGATGTACCGCCCGATGCGTGGTACTACGACTCGGTGGTGCTCAGCTATGAGATGAACCTCGTAAACGGCACCACGCCGACCACCTTTTCCCCGGCTAACAATCTTGATGGTGGTTCGGCCATTAAGCTGGCGGCCGCTATGCACCAAACCCATGAGGAGGGTGAGTTCACCCTTGGAAACGGTGACCCCTGGTACCAAAACTATGTCGACTACGCAGTTGACGAGAACATTATCCGTGACGAAGACGATTATAACTGGACATCTTATGTCACCCGTGGCGAGTTTGCCGAAATCTTCTCCGAGGCTCTTCCCGCAAGCGAGCTGAAAGAGATTAACACCGTTCCCGACGGTGCTATTACAGACCTACCGGCAGACCACGAAAATTATGACGCAATCTACACCCTTTACCGTGCCGGCGTGCTGACAGGTGCGGGAGCAGAGCAACTTTCAAACCCGGACGACAATATCATGCGTTCCGAGGTTGCGACAATTCTTGTCCGTATGATGGACGCTGGCGAGCGTGTTCTCTTTACCATGGAAGCACCGACAGGCGAGCTGACTATTTCAAAACAGCCGGCCGCAGTTACCGTGGTCAGCGGTGGCGACGCTACATTTACCGTAGCAGCCTCGGGCGGAAAACTCCCTATACCTATCAATGGCAGTACAAATCGGGCGGCACCTGGCTCAATGTGACAGGTGAAGATGAAGCCACTTTGACAGTCACAAATATCGTTGCAAACAACGAATATCGCTGCGTCATCACCGATGC
>CAYJAS010000086.1:0-7574 GCA_964367895.1 uncultured Oscillospiraceae bacterium
CGGTGTGGGGGCCCCAAAAGCGCAAAAACCGTGCGCCAAAATTTTTGCGCCGTGTGGGGCCCCCGGGGGGGGGGGGCCCCCTACAGGACGAGGAGCGGCGGGCGATTCGTGAATCGCCCCTACGGTGGGTTGTTTTAAGATTGTGCGAACACGGGCGGCTGATGACCGCCCCTACTATCCAAAGAAAAATTTACTAAAATAATAAATATTTTGATATATAACTTGACCTTAGCGTAAAATAAAGGTAAAATATATAATAATGCATAAAACTATTTATGCATTATAGAAATGATTTGAAGTCCTTGCTCTCGTTGTTTGACGATCGCTGAGCAAGTGGACAATTTATATTAGCGGAGCTAATATAAAAGTTAGGGGGTAATGCTATGAAACATAGATCATATACAATTTCAAGTGAAGATGAGGGCAAGCTTGTCCTACGGATACTGCGTGACAAATTAGAGTTGTCGGCCGCTATGGTTCGCTCGCTCAAGATGGTTGAAGACGGAATTACCCTTGATGGCAAGCATGTTACCGTGCGCGAAGTGGTAAAAGAGGGACAAGTACTTACCTTTATGACCGATGTGCCGCAAAAACCAAGGGTGTACACACCTTTTGAGGGGCATGTGGACGCACTTTATGAGGATCAAGACCTGCTGATTGTCAACAAGCCGAGTGGACTTGCTGTTCACCCGTCGCCGGGCAATTTTGAGGATAATTTGGCAAACCGCCTTGCATATAGGTTTGGTGAGGATTTTGTCTTCCGTGTGATAAATCGGCTTGATAAAGGTACTTCCGGCCTGCTTTGCGTCGCAAAAAATAAGTTTACCGCTTTTAGCCTTGCAAAAGCGGCCGCAAAGGGAGAAACACAACGCATTTATTACGCTGTGGTAGAGGGTGCACCGCCCGAGAAAAGCGGAATTATCGACCTGCCGATCGGACTAAAAGGAAAGACCGGCATTGAGAGATGTGTGAGACCGGACGGCAAAGAGGCGCTGACACATTACAGTGTTGTTGAAAAGAAAAATGGACGCAGTAATCTTGAAATTGAGATAAAAACGGGAAGAACTCATCAGATTCGTGTGCATATGGCTCATCTGGGATGTCCGGTTTGCGGAGATTTTATGTATGGCACGGAGATTGAAAATCTGAACGGACATGCTTTGCATGCCGGGCTTTTGCGCATTACCCATCCCGGTGAGGGAAGACGCATGTCTTTTGCCATTGAGCCGCCGACATATTTTAGATTTTTGATGCGCGGTGATGACAACAACCTGTCGAAATTGTAAAAAGCAGCAAAGATTAAAGGTACAATGCGGTTGCATTGTACCTTTTGTGTGTGGAAGCGGCGGGCGGCCGATGACCGCCCCTACGGGTGGTTATAACGAAAGATTTAAGGTAATATGTACTAAAGGAAAATAAATCGCATTATAAGTAGGCATAGCAGGCCGAGAGGGCCGAGAAGGGCGACGACAAGTGCATTTGCAAGGTTTAAACCGAGGGTGATGCCGATTGCACCGCCGATTAAATTGAAAACCATAAGCAGTACAATCCCCAAAAGGGTATTGAGCGCAAGTTTGACCGCCCATTTTATGGGCGCTGAAAGCAGTCTCAGCGCCCCGATAGCGGTTACGGCAATTATGCCGTACATCACATAAGTCATATGCCTACCTCAACACTCGCAAAGAGGTGATGTTTTCCTGCTTGATGCGTGTCAGCAGGTAAGAGTAGCGTGTTTGAATTGCATTCAGCTCGTATACGCACGCTGTGATTAAATCGTGGTCGGTTATGTGCTCAAATTGACGGCGTGTGTATTTTAGCTTGGCGATGGTTTCGTAATACTCCTCAAGAAGGGCATTTTGCTCCGGTGTTAGCGGGGGAGTTTTTGTCCGCCTTGCGGATTTTTGTTCGGCTAATTGCATTTAGCTACCTCCTAATGTCTTTTACTATAATATTTTCCTATTATTCCTTATTTTATACGGTATATGTTTGACAGAGGGCGGAAAATTTAGTATCATGCTTATATGTATGCAATTTGGAGGGAAATATGGCAACAAGAGGCAAAGAAAATTACGGCAACGAAAGCATTTCGGCACTGAAGGGTGCAGACAGGGTTAGAAAGCGCCCCGGTGTTATCTTCGGCTCAGACGGTTTGGAAGGCTGTCAGCACGCTTTTTTTGAGATACTTTCAAACTCAATAGACGAGGCAAGAGAGGGTCACGGAAAACTCATAAAGGTGACAAAGTTTCTCGATAAGTCGATAGAAATAGAGGATTTTGGCCGTGGTATGCCCCTCGATTTCAACGAAAAGGAACAGCGATATAACTGGGAGCTGATTTATTGTGAGCTTTACGCAGGCGGAAAGTATAAAAATGTTGAGGGCGGAGATTATGAATATTCGCTCGGACTGAACGGGCTTGGCGCTTGTGCCACCCAGTATGCCTCTGAATATATGGATGTTATCTCCCGCAGAGATGGGTTTGAATACAGCCTTCATTTTGAAAAGGGCGAAAATATGACAGGCACGCCCGAGGGGCTTAGGAAAAAACCGTACAGCGGCAAACAAACCGGCACTAAACAGCGATTTAAACCGGATTTGCAGGTTTTTACCGATATTAGTATACAGAGTGAGTTTTTTCACGATACTATAAAACGGCAAGCGGTTGTCAACGCCGGCCTTTGCTTTGAGTTTTATGAGGAGCAATCGCCCGGAAAGTTTGACAAAACGATATATTTATATGAAAACGGCATACTGGATTATGCCATCGAAATTGCCGGGGAAAATCCGCTGACCGCTCCTCGCTTTATTAAAAGTGAGAAGGCAGGACGTGACCGTGCCGACAAGCAACAATATAAGGTGAAGGTGGAGGCGGCATTTTGCTTTTCAAATTTTTCGCCACGCACCGAATATTATCACAACAGCTCATGGCTTGAATACGGCGGAGCACCCGACAAGGCGACCAGAAGTGCCTTTGTGTCGGCCATTGACGGATATTTAAAGCAGACGGGAAAATACCAGAAAAACGAGAGCAAGGTCACCTTTGTGGACATCTCGGACAGTTTGATTTTGATTACAAACGGGTTTTCAACCTATACTTCTTATGAAAATCAGACCAAAAAGGCGATAACCAACAAGTTTATCCAGGAGATGATGACCGAGTTTTTGCGCACTTCGCTTGAAATTTATTTTATTGAAAATAAACAGGAAGCCGAGAAAATCGCAGAGCAGGTGCTGATAAACAAGCGAAGCAGAGAGCAGGCAGAGCGTGCCAGAATAAATATTAAAAAGAAGCTTGCAGGCTCTATTGACATAGCAAACAGGGTGCAAAAGTTTGTCGATTGCAGAAGCAAGGATTTGAGCATCAGAGAGCTTTATATAGTTGAGGGTGATAGCGCCCTCGGCTCTTGTAAGCAGGGCAGAGATCCCGATTTTCAGGCGATAATGCCGGTTAGGGGAAAAATACTCAACTGCCTAAAGGCAGGGTATGACAAGATTTTCAAGTCAGAGATTATCACAGACCTTGTAAAGGTGCTTGGGTGCGGTGTCGATGTCAAGACCAAGGCAAAGGATATGGCAGGCTTTTCTATGGAGGGACTGCGCTGGAACAAGATTATAATCTGTACCGATGCCGATTATGATGGATTTCAGATACGCACACTTATACTGACAATGATTTACCGCCTGACTCCCAAACTTATTGAGGAGGGCTATGTTTACGTTGCCGAAAGCCCGCTCTATGAGATTGTTGTCAAGGACAAATCTTATTTTGCCTACACAGACAAGGACAAAGATGCTTTGCTCAAAAAGTTTGAGGGCAAAAAATACTCTATAATGCGCTCTAAGGGACTGGGGCAAAACGAGCCCGAGATGATGTGGGAAACTACCATGAACCCCGAAACACGCAGACTTGTGCGCATAACTCCGGAGGGGGCAGAGGAGACTGCCGCTATGTTTGACCTACTGCTGGGTGATAATTTGGCCGGCAGAAAGGATTTTATAGCACAGCACGGAAGCAAATACCTCGACCTTGCAGATATAAGCTAAGAAGGGGCATAATTAATGAGCAAACACAACAGATACACAGATCAACCGATAACCGAGATGCTTGAGCACAATTTCATGCCGTATGCTATGAGTGTTATTGTGTCACGAGCTTTGCCTGAGATAGACGGGTTTAAACCGTCACACAGAAAACTGCTCTATACCATGTATAAAATGGGGCTTTTAAACGGAAATCGCACAAAATCGGCAAATGTCGTCGGGCAGACCATGAAATTAAATCCGCACGGCGAGTCGGCAATTTACGAGACCATGGTGCGCCTTTCTAAAAATAATGAGTCGCTCCTTAAACCTTTTGTAGACAGTAAGGGCAACTTTGGTAAGGTGTATTCAAGAGATATGGCATACGCCGCCTCCCGTTATACCGAGGTGCGACTTGACAGCATTTGCAGTCGTGTTTTTGCCGATATAGACAGCGATGCGGTGGATTTTGTCGACAATTATGACGGGACAATGAAAGAGCCCACCTTGCTACCCACCATGTTCCCGAATATTTTGGTGAGCGCAAATCTGGGCATTGCGGTTGGAATGGCCTGCTCAATTTGTGGATTTGACCTGAATGAGGTTTGCCGCACCGCTATTGAGCGCATTAAAAACCCTGAGCACGATACACTTGAAACCTTGCTTGCGCCCGATTTTCCCACCGGCGGACAGCTGATCTACGATCGCGCACAGCTTGAGAGTATTTACAGCACGGGCAGAGGCTCTTTCAAGGTGCAAAGCAAGTGGAGCTATCTCAAAAAAGAGAATATAATTGAAATTACCGAAATACCGTATACCACTACGGCAGAGGCGATAATCGACAAGGTGACCGAGCTGGTTAAAAACGGCAAGGTAAAGGAAATTTCAGACATGCGTGACGAAACCGGTCTTTCCGGCCTAAAGCTTGCTATAGATTTAAAGCGTGGGGTTGACCCGGAAAAACTCATGCTTAAGCTTATGAAAATGACCACCTTGACCGACAGTTTTTCCTGCAATTTCAATATACTTGTCGGTGGATCGCCTCGTGTCATGGGTATCGGAGAAATACTCGATGAATGGGCGGCGTGGCGTACCGACTGTGTTAGGCGCACCATTTTCTTTGATGTGAACAAGAAAAAACAGCGACTTCACTTGCTCAAAGGACTTAGAAAAATACTGCTTGATATTGACAGAGCTATTACCATTATCCGTGACACAGACGAGGATAATGAAGTCATACCCAATTTGATGATTGGCTTTGGCATAGATGAACTGCAGGCCGATTTTATCGCTGAAATAAGGCTGAGGAATATAAACAAAGAGCATATTTTAAAGCGAATTGCCGAAACAGATGAGCTGGCGAAGGAAATTGAGCGCCTTGAGGACATACTCAAAAGCAAAACCAAGGTGCAAAAGATAATCATCTCACAGCTTGAGGAAATTATCAAAAAGTTTCCGACAACTCGCAAAACCGAGATTGTACACGGTGAGCAGGTAGAGCAGTTTGACGAAAGCGATGCTGTGGAGGATTATCCGGTAAATCTGTTCTTAACAGCTGAGGGTTATTTCAAGAAAATCACGCCACTGTCACTGCGTATGGGCGGAGAGCACAAGCTAAAAGAGGGTGACAGCATTTTGCAGGCCTTTGAAGGCTCAAATAAAGATGAAATTATCTTTATTACAAATAAATGCCAGGCCTATAAAGCTAAATTGCACGAGTTTGAAGACAGCAAGGCCAGCGTGCTCGGTGACTTTTTGCAGAGCAAGCTTGATATGGAAGAAGGGGAGATGCCGAGGTTTATGTTCCTCCCCGGTGCATTTGACGGCCAGCTGATTTATGTATTTGAAAATGGCAAGGTGGCAAAGATTGAAACGGCAAGCTTTGAAACAAAGAACAACAGGCGCAGACTTATCGGTGCTTGCTCGGATAAATCGAAGATAAGCGCATTTTTCCATCTGCAGTCCGACTGTGAGATTTGTCTGTACAGCGCAAACCGTATGCTACTGCTTAATACGGCGGTGCTGCAACCAAAGACAACAAGGGCGACCCAGGGTGTTTCGGTCATGAGCCTTAAAAAGAACCAGATTGTGGAGCGTGCATGCCTTGCGACACAGGTGGAGCTTGAAAGCCCTGCACGATATCGCACACGCACTCTGCCTGCCGCCGGCGCATTGCTTAAAGAGGGCGACAACGGCGAAAAGCAATTAACTTTAGAAACAGAGGACTAAACTTGAGGAAATTTGAAAACGATTTGTCAAAGGGCAACGTGCCCAAACAGCTTATCACCTTTGCATTGCCATTTATTATTTCAAACTTGATACAGTCACTTTATAGTATTGCCGATATGATAATTGTCGGGCAATTTGCCGGGGCAATCAGCATGTCGGGGGTAAATATAGGAAGTCAAGTTACCATGCTTATGACAAACTTGGTGTTTGGCATAGCGGCCGGCGGAACGGTGCTTATCGGACAATATCTCGGCGCAAAAGAGCGTGACGGGCTGAAGCAAACCATCAGCACTATGCTGTCACTGCTGTTCTTTTTGGCACTTGCTATGACAGCACTTATGCTTTTCTTTAGGGTGCCTATACTAAATATGATAGAAACGCCCGCCCCGTCATATTCAGAGGCTCAGAGCTATTTGACGGTTACCGCCCTCGGAACGGTGTTTATATTCGGCTATAATGCTTTGAGCGCAATCATGCGTGGAATGGGCGACAGTCGCAGACCGCTGATTTTTGTCACAATTGCCTGCTTTACAAATATTGTGCTGGACATAATAGCGGTCGGACTGCTCAATATGGGAGCGCTCGGAGCAGGTCTTGCAACGGTTATTTCACAGGCGCTGAGCATGACACTTTGCATCTTATATCTGAGGAAAAACGCCTTTGTGTTTGACTTTAACCTAAGCTCATTTAAAATGTATAAAGACAAACTGAAGTTACTGCTTCGTGTCGGTGTGCCCATGTCACTGCAAAACACCTGCGTCAGTATATCCTTTTTGTTTTTGACAGCTATGGTAAATATACTTGACCCAACTGCTATAGCGTCTGCCGCCGTCGGTGCGGTCAGTAAATTCAACGCCTTTGGCGTACTTCCGGCATTTGCAATGAGCAGTGCCATCGCCGCAATGTCGGCGCAGAACATAGGAGCGAACGAGTTAGACAGGGCGAAAAAAACCATGCAAGTGGGCATGGCGCTCAGCTTTTCGATATCATTTTCTGTTTTCCTGTTGGCGCAGTTTTTCCCGGCACAAATACTCGGCCTGTTTGCAGATGATCCAAAACTTGTTGAGGTTGGAGTGCCGTATTTGCGTGTCTTTAGCTGGGACTATGTTTTTGTGCCGATAATGGCAAGCTTTAACGGATTGTTTATCGGCGCCGGACGTGCGACCTTTACCATGATAATGGGTATAACCTCATCGCTTCTGGTAAGAATACCGGCATGCTATCTGTTTGGCATAGTGCTACAGTGGGGATTGCCGGGAATAGGATTTGGCGCGCCTGCCGCATCTTTTGTTGCAGTTGTACTGTCTATTGTGTTTTTCTCAATGGG
>CAYJAS010000087.1:0-2892 GCA_964367895.1 uncultured Oscillospiraceae bacterium
CAATAAAGAAGTGGCAAAAAAGTCTCGCTCAGCTGTGCACCTGTGAGAGCAAATCCGCCGGTGAAGGCGGCGTAAGCGGTAGATACAACTGCGCTGAACGCCATCGGGATGAAGGCAAGCATGGTGCTTGAGAGGTTTTTGCCCACTCTTGTGATATAAGTCACCTGCACAGCCCATGCGATGGCACAAAACAGAGTGAGAACATTGCCCAAATTGTAGCTCAGCCCTTCGCCCGGGCGCATGTTTAGAAAGTAAAGCCCCAAAAGGCATAGGCCAATTGGCAAGAAAATGCGTGCACGGGGGCGTTGTTTAAGCAATAGCCATGCAAAACCGGGCACAAGCATTACATAACTTGTGGTTATAAATGCACTGTTTGCCGGAGTGGTGTACTTTAATCCTTCGGTTTGTAGTGCAACGGCAAATAGCATGAGTGCGCCGAGCACACAACCGCCCAGCACATCTTTCTTTGTAAGGTTTTTAAACTGCTTTGCAACAAAGGGGAGCATGATAGCAGTGGCAAGGCCATAGCGAAAAGCCATAGCGGTCATGGAGCTGACCCCGGCATCGACAACATCGGTCAGCCACAAAAAGGACATGCCCCAAAACAGTGTTGCGCTAAGCAAAACAAAAGTGACCAAATAGGGAGAGTTTATAAGTTTTTTCATAAAATAGAAGCCTCGTATAGTATAAAATAAGTAAATCGCTGTAAATGCCTATTTTATTATATTAACACGCGCCACAGAGCAGTGTCAAGCATAGCACCTTGTGCGTATATTGTAATGTGCCGCAAAGGCGCAAAATCTTATAGGCGGTGAAAATATGTCAAATTGCCAAAACTGCTGTTGCAACTCGGTTACGCCCTATTATGTGTATTGCTACTGCTCGCGTTATGTGGATGTACCTATGAAGGTCTATGTCGGTAGCGGATATACAGAGCTCGACTGTTGTGTGGATACTCGCGATGCATTGCGAGAGATCTCTGACAATCTTAACAAGTTTACAGCTTGTTTTAGATACTGCAACTGTGGCAGACAATATGGCTACGGCAACTGCTGTGGCAGATAAAAGTGCATAGCAAGCCGGGGGCGCAGTCCCCCGGTACATAAAGCCAAAAGAGAGCGCCTGCGGCACGCTCTTTTTTTGTTTGTGCATATGCAATTATTTCCGCTTGACAAAATGGTCTATTGCTGATAAACTTAACATATAGTCTATCGATGATAGACCAAACGAGGAGGCGATTTGAATGTACAATCTCGGTGAAATTGAAATGCGATTTGCCCGCATCATTTGGCAAAATGAGCCAATATCTTCGGGCGCTTTGGTGGAAAAATGCAAAGAGCAACTCAACTGGAAAAAATCTACTACTTATACGGTAATTCGAAAGCTGTGCGAGCGTGGGATATTCAAAAGCGAAGGGGGCGTATTGACCTCGCTTGTTTCCGAACAGCAATATTCTGCCATGCGGAGCGAACAGTTTGTGGAGGAGGAGTTTTTCGGATCTCTACCCGGATTTTTGACGGCATTTTCAAGTCGAAAAAAACTGAGCGACAGAGAAATTGAGCAAATCAGAGCTATTATAGACGCTCATGAGGAGGGGAAAATATGAGACATGATATCTTGCTGACCGTGCTCAATATGAGCTTTACAGCGAGCGTTGTCATCGCCTTTGTGCTCGTAGCTCGCCTTGCTCTCAAAAAAGCGCCCAAAATCTACAGCTATGCCCTGTGGTCGGTCGTGCTTTTTAGACTGCTGTGCCCGATTTCTTTTGACAGTCCGGCAAGCATTATGCCGGTAAATGAAACGCCGATACCGCTTGACATTGGCTTTGAAATCGACCCCGAGGTGCACACCGGGATAGACGTGGTAGATCGTGAAATAAATCGCCATTTGCCGGACGGAAGAGTGGAGAGTAGCGTCAATCCACTGCAAATTTGGATGTTCATCGCCCAAATAATCTGGATTTTCGGCATGGCGATTATGGTGCTACTTAGTGTAATTCGTGTCATCAAGCTAAAGGCGAAACTGCGCACATCTGTATGGCTTGAGGAGGATATTTATCTCGCCGACAATATAAACTCTCCGTTTGTTTTTGGACTTTTTAAACCAAGAGTATATATTCCGTCGAATTTAGCCGAAGATGAACGAAAGTACATCATTGCCCACGAACACTGTCATATCAAGCGTTTCGACCATTTGACACGGATAATTGCATTTTTTGCACTTATTGTGCATTGGTTTAACCCTCTTGTGTGGATTTCCTTTGTTTTATCTGCAAAAGACATGGAAATGTCGTGCGACGAGCAGGTCATGAAAAGCATGGAGGGCGATATCCGCACAAGATATTCACAGTCACTGCTCAAGTTTGCAAGCGGAAAATCGCCGATAGCGGCAACGCCGCTAGCCTTTGGTGAGGGCGATGCAAAAACAAGGATAAAAAATGTTTTGCGCTATAAAAAACCGCTCGTTTGGGTGGGTAAAGTGTCGCTTGTCGCCGTCTGCCTGCTCAGCCTTTCGTTGATGTCAAACGCTACCGAAAATTACAGCTTGCTTTTGGAGCATAAGCAGGTTTATATGCCCACTCTTGAAGTGCAAAATGATGGACTTTACAGTGTGGCGCAGGAGAGCGCAACACCGGTGACAGCAAAGATTTTTGTAGGCGAAAGCGAGATGAATATCTCGCAAGACCGCATTGTAAGCGCCCTTTTTGACCTGCAAATCACCGAGGAGGCGGTCGGTATGAGCCGTTCAGAGGACAGGGACGATACCCATAAAATCCGCCTGACTTTCGGCAGTGATGCTAATCATTATCTCGACATCAACATAGATCGTGATTTTACCGAGCTTTGGATCAACAATTATGCAAAGTCCGACCTTGATTATGCTCTGCATCCC
>CAYJAS010000087.1:2992-7410 GCA_964367895.1 uncultured Oscillospiraceae bacterium
AAAAAACGGCACGGTGCAATACCGTGCCGTTTGGCTTTTGATAAAAAATGCTTATTTGTACATTTTCTTCTTCGCCCTTGCAGCCTCGCTCTTTTTGCGGCGCTTTACGCTGGGGCTTTCATAATACTCACGCTTGCGGAGTTCGGAAAGCACACCGGATTTTGCACAGGAGCGCTTAAAACGACGCAATGCATTGTCGAGCGACTCATCCGGCTTGATACGGATCTCTGACATTTTTCTTCCCTCCCCACTGTTATAAGCATATATAAACGCAATCACTGCGCTACACATTACATTATACTGTGTGGGACTATATTTGTCAACAGAAAATAACAAACCTGTGCAAACAAAATTTTTCACTCGGCTGTGCAGAGCGATAAAACCCTACACCGCTTGTACACCCAATAGATTTTCAAGCTCGTTTAGGTGCCGGCGAAGTTCTATTGGCAAACGGTCACCGATATGGGCATAAAAATCCTCAATATCCTCAATATCGTTGAGCCAATGCTCCTTTTCAACAGACAATATCTCTGTGAGGGTTTGACGATCAAAGCTACAGTCGTCACCGATTTGATAATCAAGACGATCTATATTGATGTCGTCTGCCAGCGGAATATATCCGATTTCGGTCTCTACAGCGTCCATTTGACCGTCACAACGGCGCAAAATCCACTCAAGCACACGGAAATTTTCGCCAAATCCCGGCCAAAGGAAACGGCCTTGGTCGTCCTGTCTAAACCAATTGACATTAAATATTTTGGGCGGATTGGGAATTTTTTTGCCCATATCAAGCCAATGCTTGAAATAATCGCCGATATGATAGCCGACAAAGGGGCGCATTGCCATCGGATCACGCCGAACGATGCCGACATCGCCACTCGCCGCCGCAGTTGTTTCGGAGGCCATTATAGAGCCGACAAAAACACCGTGCTCCCAGTCGCGTGATTGGTAGACAAGGGGGGCGGTTTTTGCCCTGCGTCCGCCGAAGATTATAGCGCTCAGCGGAACTCCTTCCGGGCTGTCCCAAAGACTGTGTATAGAAGGGCAGTTGGCGGCCGGTGCGGTAAAACGAGAGTTTGGGTGTGCTCCTTTTTCTCCGCTTGTGGGATCCCAGCGTTCACCCCGCCAATTCAGAGCGTCTTTGGGTGGGTTTTTGTCAAGCCCCTCCCACCATACCGTGTCGTCTTTGTCGTTTAGTACGACATTTGTGAATATAGTGCCCTTATGCATGCTATCAAGGGCATTTTTATTGCTCTTTTGGCTTGTGCCCGGCGCAACGCCGAAAAATCCGGCTTCTGGGTTGACGGCATAAAGCCTGCCATCGTCGCCGACACGAAGCCAAGCGATATCGTCGCCGAGTGTCCACACCTTATAGCCCTGCTCGGAATAATATTCGGGGGGAATCATCATGGCGAGATTGGTTTTACCGCACGCCGATGGAAAGGCGGCAGCTATAAATCGCTGTTCACCCTGTGGATTTTCAAGCCCTACAATAAGCATATGCTCGGCCATCCACCCTTGGGTGCGCCCCTGATAAGAGGCGATGCGCAGAGCAAAGCATTTTTTGCCCAGCAAGGCATTGCCACCGTATCCTGAGTTGACCGACCAAATGGCGTTGTCCTCGGGGAAGTGAAGTACATATCTATGCTGTGGGTCGAGGGCGCATTTTCCATGAAAACCACGCACAAAATCTTTGCAGTCGCCCAAGCTGTCAAGCACAGCCTGTCCGACACGGGCCATAATTTGCATACTGATTGCGACATAGAGAGAATCGGTCAGCTCTATGCCTATTTTGGAAAAGGGAGAGCCTACCGGCCCCATGCTGAAAGGAATGACATACATGGTGCGACCGACCATTGAACCACGCAATAGGTCGGTAGCTATGGAATATGCTTCGCCCGGCTCCATCCAATTGTTGAGTGGGCCTGCATCTTCACGATGCTTTGAGCAAATATAGGTGCGCCCCTCAACACGTGCTACATCGGTCTGTGCAGAGCGGTGATAATAGCAGTCGGGGTGCTTTGCATCATCTAATTTAATAAGCTCGCCGGTATCCACCGCCTGCTGTTTTAAATCAGAGAGCTGCCGGGAGCTTCCGTCGATCCAAAGTATGTGCTCGGGCTGTGCAAGGGTTGCTGCCATTTCTACAAATTCAAGAACATGCCTGTTTTGTGTAAGTGCCATTGCAATTTCCCCCTATTGTTTTACAAATATTTGTGTAAAAACCTTGTAAAACAATTTTAACATTATAAAAATGCAATTGCAACAGTGAAATAGGGGAAATGACTATTTTTTCAATAAAAAATTGTCTATTTCGACCGAGAGATTTGAAAAATCCTGGAGCGAAAGTTGTTCGCCACGGATATTTTCGCTAAAGCCTGAAATTTTCAACAAATTAATGGCATCATTTTTGTCTATTTTTTCAAAATAAGAGGATAGGCAATTCGCAAGGGTCTTGCGACGCTGTGAAAAAGCCGCCTTAATGACCGAAAAAAGCCTGTCATGTGGTGCGCTGACCGGTGGGTGAGGCAAAATGTCCATGCGTACGACGGCGGAATCGACATTGGGGGAGGGGATAAAGGAGCCACGGGGAACGTCAAGCACGATGCTTGCCTTTGCATGGTAGCCGATATACAGAGTGAAAGCTCCGTAATCGGAGGTGCCCGGGGCGGCACACATGCGCTTGGCCACCTCACGCTGAACCATGACGGTTATACAGTCAAAAACACCGCTGTCCATCAGCGCAGTCACGGCAGGGGTGGTGATATAGTACGGCAAATTGGCGCAGGCAACCATGCGCCTGTCGCCAAATCGCTCTCGGCATGCCTGTGCTATATCAATTTTAAGTATGTCGCCCTCAACAAGCGAAAAGTTATCCATGTCGGCCATGGTTTCGGACAGCAGAGCGGGCAATCGCCTGTCAAGCTCGACGGCGAGCACACCGCTTGATAACGGGCACAGTTCACGGCTGAGTGCGCCGATACCCGGACCGACCTCAAGCACGCCTGTGCTCAAATCGGTGCCGCAACTTTCGGCTATAGTTTTCGGAACTTCGGCATCGCATAAAAAGTTTTGCCCGAGCGCTTTCGAAAACTTAAATCCATGTCGGGAGAGCAGTGGCTTTATGCTGTTTATATCGCAAAGATCTATCATATCTATTGTAGGATTGTCACGCCGTCCATCAGCTCCAGCTCAAATTGCTCACGATGATGGCGTGTGTAAATGGCAGGGGCACCGCCTGTGTGCAAAAAGATGACTTTTTCACCTTTTTTAATTTTGCCCTCCGAAACCATGTCGCAAAGGCCTGCAAATGCCTTGCCGGTGTAACAGGGATCTAAAATAACAGCCTCTTTGCGTGCCATTAGGTAAATAGCGTCACGAACCTCTTTGCAAAGGTTGTTATACCCACCTCTGGTGTAGCCCTTTTCGATGTCAAACACTTCGGGCATTTCAAAGTCAAAACCGTATTGAAGTTTGCATTGGTTGAAATACTCGACAATGCGAGCCTCTTTTGCCTGCTCAAAAGGGGAGATGGCAATGCCGGTCAAATGCATGCCCGATTTGCAGGTTTCAAGACCGCAGTGTAGGCCGAGATAGGTGCCGATGCTTCCGACACCGCATATCAGGCGAGCATCGCCGATGCCCATTGCCTTTGCTTGTGCGTTGAGCTCGACACCGCAGTCGAGATATCCGAGCATGCCGACGACATTACTGCCGCCGATGGGGATTTCATAAACCACCTCGCCCTGTGCTTCATATTTCGCACGAACAGAGGCCGCAGTTTCGGCAAATTGCTCACTTTCCGATCGGCCGTCACTCTTTTTGAGAATGACCTCGGCACCCATCAGCCTGTCCAGCAGTAGGTTTGCGCTCAGCTCACCGGGGTAGTTGTCAATGCAGACAATGGCGCATTTCATGCCGTGCTTTGCGGCGACGGCGGCGGTTAAGCGCCCGTGATTTGTCTGGGCACCGCCCATGGTGAGTAGCATGGTAGCGCCCTTTGTTTTGGCATCGGCCAGCAAATATTCAAGCTTGCGCAGCTTGTTTCCGCCCATACCGAGCGAGGTCAAATCGTCACGCTTGATGTACAAATCAATCCCCAAGTGCTCCGACATGCGGGGCAAATGCTCAAGCGGTGTGGGCAAGTTCAAAAAAGATATCTTTTCCATAATTTCCTCCGTGTAAAATTAAGTGGATTTCAAGTCTTTATATTATATAACAAATCCACAAAAAAGAAAAGATATCTTTTGGGTAAGGTGACGGGATTTGAACGTACCGTTTGATTTTTCTTATTTATTGTAGGGACGACCTGTGGTCGTCCGCCGTTCCCCTCGACCTGCAGGGAGCGACGCTCTCGTCGCTCCAAAACGGTGAACGAAAGTTTTTTGGACGAGGGTTTGTGCCGATTGCGGCACCGC
>CAYJAS010000088.1:0-7387 GCA_964367895.1 uncultured Oscillospiraceae bacterium
GCAAATTATACACGCTCTCAGCGACGCGGGATTTGAAGCCTGCGCCGTAGGTGGATGTGTGCGTGACAGCATTTTGGGCAAAACTCCAAGCGACTGGGACATCGCCACAAACGCAACCCCCGAGCAGGTGATGCAAGCTCTGCCAAAGGTCAAAACCCTACCAACAGGCATTGAGCACGGCACGGTTACCGCCGTTTTAGATGATATGAATATCGAGATTACCACTTACCGCATTGACGGTGCATATAGCGATGGCAGACATCCCGATGCGGTGAGCTTCACCCCCTCGCTGATTGAGGATTTAAAGCGCAGGGATTTCACCATAAATGCCATGGCAATAATGCAAGACGGCAGTCTTTTTGACCCGCTCGGCGGCGCTTGCGATTTAAAAGACAGAGTAATTCGTGCCGTGGGCAATCCTACACTCAGATTTTCCGAAGATGCACTTCGAATAATGCGTGCCGTTCGCTTTTGTTCACAGCTTGGATTTGATATTGAACAGCAAACAGCGCAGGCGGCGATAGAGGGAAGGCATCTCCTTGAGCGGGTTTCGGCCGAGCGCATACAAAAGGAGCTGTCGCTACTGCTTTGCGGAGCAAATGTCCGCAAGGTGATGCTAAATTACAGGCTGATTTTGGCGCAAATTATACCGGAAATTAAACCGATGTTTGACTTCGATCAGCGCAATAAACATCACATTTATGACGTTTGGGAGCACAGCGCCCATGTGACCTCTGTCATCGCTCCCGAGCTTGAGCTTCGTCTTGCGGCTATGCTACATGACCTTGCAAAGCCACAAACCATGAGTATTGATGAGCAGGGAAGCGGTCACTTTTTTGGACATGCCCTGCTCAGCGCGCAAATGGCAGAACCAATACTAAAAAGGCTGAAATATTCAAACAAAATTACAAAAATCGTTGTGCAGCTGATTGAATATCACGACCACCGATTTACACCGAGCGAAAAAGTGCTGTTGCGATGGTTAAACAGGCTTGATTTTGAGGGATTGCAGCTGCTTTTAGAGCTGAAAATTGCAGACAATTTTGCCAAAAACCCAAAGTATACACAGCGCTCGGAGGACGCAAAAGAAGGCCTATTGATGCTAAAATATCTCAAAAAACGCAGTGATTTGTGTTATAAAATAGGCCAGCTGAAAATAGATGGCACTGACCTTTCAAAGCTTGGTTTTTCGGGCAAAGGCATCGGAGAGGGGCTTGAAAAACTGCTTTTTGCCGTTATAGAAGGCAAAATTGCAAACGAAAAAAAAGCACTGCTTGATTACGCACAAATGCTAATGAAAGTTTGACTTTTTAACAATTTGGCGTTATAATGAAATCATCTGACACCCTAACACAAAAGGAGAGAATGCAATGCCTACAAAAGATGATTTCAAGTTTGATATGGAGCCGCAGTTTGCACCGATGGAGCTTATCGACGTGCCAAAGCTGACAGAAAATGTAAGTGACCCGTGGTTTAACAAAACCTTATGTAAGTTCAACTCTTCCATGCTTCGGGTGGGGAGTTTTGACGGTGAGTTTTTTATGCACAAGCACGACAATGACGATGAAATATTTTTCGTGCTCGAAGGGCAATTGATTTTGGAGACCGAGCACGGCAATTTCACTTTAAATAAGCATCAAGGGGTGTGCATTCCCAAAGGGGTGGTGCACCGCCCGGTGGCAAAACAGCGTGTCGTCGTGCTGATGGTGGAAAATGCCGACGTTGACCCAAGCGGAGTCAAGTAAAATACAAAAAACCGCCGATATCATTAAGCGATATCGGCGGTTTTTCATATATTATCTAATTTTCAAGCAGGTGCATTAACATTATATCACCGCCGAGCAATTTTGCGGTGCAGTGCACCTCGCACAGTGCCTTTTGCTTTGCGGCATCGCTCATAGGTGTCATTTTTGCTCGTATAAGTATATTTTTCGGTGAATGTTCCATGTCGATAAACTCAAGTAGATCGGTGTAATAGCCACAGCTTTCCAGCAGTTTTGCACGCATAGCGTCGGTTGCAAGTGCGCTTATGCGTTCACGCACCAAGCCATATTCGGTGAGAGCGCCGAGCGACTCAGGACCCAGCTTAGCATTAAGCTCATGCTGACAGCAGGGGGCACACATTATATAGCGTGCTTTCCAGTCTATCGCCTGTTTTATTGCAATATCGGTCGCCGTGTCGCAGGCGTGCAGAGCAATAACCATATCGGGCGCAAAATCTGCCTTATACTGCCCAATATCACCGCAAACAAAGTGCAGATCGCTGTATCCGTATTTTTTTGCGACCTCATTGCAATTGTCAATAACCTCACTTTTGAGATCAACGCCAACAATGTCCACCGGGCGGTGCAAGATTTCAGTGAAATAATGATAGAGAACAAAGGTCAAATATGACTTTCCACATCCAAAATCAACGATGCGCAGTCGCTCGGAATTGTCCTGCTTTACCAAATCATCGACAAACTCCAAAAAGCGGTTTATCTGGCGGAACTTATCATATTTTGCGGCAACTATTTTGCCGTCCTCGGTCAGCACACCCAGGTCCACAAGGGGAGGGACGACCGATCCCCGAGGTATGATATATTGCTTTTGCCTGTCGTGGTCTGTGACGCTAACCACCTGTGGGTTTTGCTTGTGTTTGACGGTGATTTTGCCCTTTTTTGATATCAAAATATGCCATTTGCGCACGCCTGTTTGCGCCTCAATCTGCGAAAAGGCACTTGCGAGGGCAGACAATTCACCTACGGCATCTTGTGCATCATAATTTTTATGAAATGCCTGAGTTTTTGTGAAACACTCAAATTGATAGATTAAAGTGCCACGCAGTTTTATAGGCCTCACGGTGATTTTGCGATATTCCCCGGTGCGTGCGCCCGAAAAGGTCATGCGTGAAACCTGCTCCGAAAAGATGCTCTCAATAGCGGCATTTAACTCATTCATCTAAAAGCTCCCCCTTTAACATATCATTATGTACCGAAACAATTTTTACAGGCAAAGTGCGCCCGGCAAGATCACTGCCCAAAACCCTCACACCGATGTATTGGGCGCTGTGGCCGATGCCGATGCCGTTGTGCTCGTGCTCAAACAGTACCTCGGTACATGTGCCTATCAGTGACTGCATGTAAAGCTCGGTTTGTTGCATACAAATTTGCGCCGCCTGTGCCGCACGACGCTGTTTTTCCACTCGGTCAAGCTGCTTCGGCATGGAATATGCCGCCGTACCCTCACGCCGTGAAAAGGGGAAAATGTGAACCTGTGCAAGCCCCATTGAACGAACAAAATCAAGACTTTGGGTGAAATGCTGCACACTTTCGCCCGGGAAACCGACAATCAGATCGGTGGTGATGGCACAATTTTCAAAATATTTTCGCAGATTTGCGCAAGCATCGGCAAACCCTTGTGCCGAATATTTTCGCTTCATAGCGGTCAGCGTTTGGTCGCACCCGCTTTGCAGAGATATGTGAAAATGCGGACACAGATTTTTCAGCAGAGCGCAACTTTGTGCAAATTGCTCGGTTACAATGCTGGGCTCGAGTGAGCCAAGACGTATACGTGCATTTGGAGCGGCTTGGCAAATCGCTTGTATAAGAGATAACAAGGTCGGTTTTTCGGGAAGGTCAAGCCCGTAGGAGCTGATTTCAATGCCGGTGACTACAATTTCACGATAATCCTCATCGCCAAGTGAAGCGGCCTGCTCAACACAGCGGTCAAAGGGCATGGAGCGAGAGGGGCCACGGGCATAGGGAATAACGCAGTAAGAGCAGAAGTTCTGGCATCCGTCCTGTATTTTCAAATAAGCCCTTGTGCGCCCCGACAAATTTCCCGCCGGAAGAAGCTCAAAATCGGGAGTTTCACCATCCCAAAGGCGACGAACCTTTGCACCGGTGCCTTGCTCGGCAAGCTGAAGAATGGAGCCCTTGTCGGTACTGCCGACAACATGGTCGGCGCCACACAGCTCATATACCTCTTGTTCATTGAGTTGGGCGTAGCATCCGCAGACAATGAGCTTTGCATCGGGATTTATTCGCTTGCATTTTCGTGCCGCCGCGCGAGATTTTTTGTCGGACATGGCGGTAACCGTGCAGGTGTTTACAATATAAACGTCGGCAAAATCGGAAAAAGGGACAATTTGATGACCGTTTGCTATAAAAAGTCGCTCAAGCGCTTGAGTTTCAAATTGATTTGTCTTGCATCCGAGGGTGTAAAAGGCGACCGTCATCAAGCGCCCTCCGTTCTGTTTTTATAATCCTCGCACAGCCCTGTAAGCGGACATGCGTGACATTTTGGTGAGCGAGCGGTGCATATATCACGCCCGAAGTGCACAAAACGATGACAAAGTGAACTTTGCTCACTCGGCTTTATAATTGCAGAGAGTGCCATCTCAACTTTATAAGGATCTTTTCCACAATCGGGGGCAAGTCCCAAGCGACCGGATATTCGAATACAATGCGTATCGGCAACAATTGCAGGCTTGCCGTATACATCGGACAGTATTAAATTTGCCGTTTTGCGCCCGATGCCCGGAAGTTTGAGAAGTTCCTCAAGGGTGTCGGGTACGACACCGCCGTATTGCTCGATGAGCATCTGTGATGCAAGTTTGATGTCACGCCCCTTGGTCTGCCCCAATCCACACGGCTTGACCATGAGCTGAAGGTCCTCAAGCGGAGCATCGGCCAGCGACTGCAAAGTCGGGTATTTTGCATAAAGGTCTTTTGTGACAATGTTGACACGTGCATCGGTACATTGCGCCGCAAGGCGCACAGAAAACAAAAGCTCATACGGTTTTACCGCATCGAGTGAGCAACTGTCGGGGTAATGCTGTTTGAGTATACGAGTGACCTCTGCGCCACGCTTTTTTATATCCAAAAAAGACACCTCTTTCGCTTTTAAATAATGCCATTATTGTCTTTTATAATATCATTTTTTGCGATTTTTTGCAAGTATATCGATTTACATCAAAAAATTGTATTTTTTATCTTGACAAGTGTATTTTTATAGATTATAATTATCACATCGAAAATAATCGATATGAATTTGAAAACAAAATTAAAAAGGAGAAGGCTTAAATGGAAAAGGAAAAATACGGTTTTATTATGTGCGTTTGTACGGGAAAATGTCCCGGATTTTTGGAGATGGATATTTGGGATTTCATCAATCAGGTCCGTGTGGAACTGCCGGTTGAGTACGGCTTTATTCATCCCCAGCTATGTGAAGAGGACGGCGACCGCTTTTTGGCAGACTTTCTCAAGACACATAGAAAAGTTATCATCGGCGCTTGCGCACCCAACATGCAGAAAAAGATGTTTAAAGATGCCTTTAAAAAAGAGGGTCTTGATGTCGAAAAAGACTGTGTCATGCTTGATATCCGCGATATGAAAAACCCGCAGGCCTTTGAAGTTGTCAAAGGAAAGCTTATCGAACTTGGCTATGAGGAGGAGATTTTCTAATGAGCGCAGAAAAAATCACCTTTATGGGCGTGGACAGAGAGAAAATTGACTGGTGCCCGAGAATTGATTATTCAACCTGCAACGACTGTATGGAGTGCGTGAAATTTTGCCCTCATCAGGTTTTTGAGGTAAATGAAAGTGCCACACCCAAGCTGATCGTTAAAAATCCCCACAACTGTGTGGTTTTCTGTAGAGCTTGCGGAAAGACCTGCGGCCCCGACTCAATAACATTCCCCGACAAGGGTGAAACAACGGTACATATTAAAAAAATCCGCAAAGAGGAGAGTGCAGGGTAATGGACAAAAAATACGCCGTACTGCCGTGCAACGGTCTTGACAAATGTGCAGGCTGTATTTCAACTGAAATTGCCCTGACAGTGGCCGAAAAAACCGGTAGTGAAATAATCTGCCCTGTGTTTTATCGCGTAGCTGAGGCCAAATACAACAAACTTGGCGAGCAGTTTCCAGTGATGGTGGTTGACGGTTGCGGAACACGTTGCGCAAGCAAGCTGGCTATAGAAAAAGGGCTGAAAATTGCCGAGAAAATCAATATTGCCGATGAAGCTAAAGAAGCAGGATTTACAATACCGACAGGTTTGCGCCTTGGCCAAGCAGAAAAGCAATTTGCAGACAAAATAGTCGAAAAGTATCTGTCAAAAGCCGAAGAAAGCGGAGAGCAAGGCGATGGAACTGTGCAAATGCCGACACTAAACTACCAAGAGTATGTCAGAGGTAAGTTTTTGTTCAGAGTGCCCGACAACGAGGGTTTCTTCTTCAACGAAAATGACGTTTGGGTGTATGCTGTCGGAAACATAGCCAGAGTGGGCGTGACCGATTTCGTGCAAAAGAGCCTTTCGGACATCATGTTTTTCTCACCGCTTGATGTTGGAATCCATCTTGAGCAATTTGAGGAAGCGGGTAATATAGAATCGGGCAAGGCGGTTTTTGAAATAGTCAGCCCGGTCACCGGCAAAATTGTTGCGATAAACGAAAAAATTGTAAACTCACCCGAGCTGATAAACGAAAATCCGTACGAGCAGGGCTGGATACTGGAAATCGAGCTTTCAGATTTTGAGTCTGATAAAGATTTGCTTCACGAGTTTGAGGGATATTTCCCCGTGCTGAAAAGAAAGGTGGATGAGTTCAATGTCTAAAATCAAGATCGCCGCATGTAGCGGTATCGGCAAGGCGCTCGGCCTTATGGCGAGAGAGTCTGCCCTTTATGTAACTGAGGTACTTGAGCCGGAAAAAACCGAAATAGTTTGCCTTGCTCATGTTGTCAAAGGCGATGAAGAGGCACAGGGCAAGGTTCAGGGCCAGCCCTGCATCTCAATTGACGGATGTCCAAAGTACTGCGCCAAAAAGAGCCTTGAGCTGGGTGGCGCAGATATGGTAGCCGACTTCATGGCGGCAACCGCTATGAAAAACCACAGGGGAAAAGATGCCGGAAACGGCTCCGATTTGAGCGAAGACGGTTGGGTGATGACCAAAGAGCTGGCCGAAAGTGTAGCTCAATGTGTCAGAGAAAACACAAAGGAGGGCAACTGATATGTCAGATATGAAGGTCGGCGTTTTGTCATGTAGCGGAGAGGAAATGCTCGGCGGCACACTTGCACGCCTTGCAACCAGAAAGGCAATGGCAGGTCAGTACGGCGAAAATATCGTCACACTTTGCCTTCCGCTCTATGTCGCAGGTGAGGGTGAAGAGAGAAAGTTTGCCCAAAAATATCCGGTTATTGCGATAGACGGTTGCGTGAAAAATTGCGCCAAGTTTTCCACCATTAAATATTCAAACGATGTCAAAGACACAATCATTATAAGCGATCTTATCGGCGATGCCGCACACGGCAAGGTTATCTCTTCAAGAGATATGAAGCAGGAGCATTATGACATGATAGATGTCATTGCCGAGGCTATAACCAAAAAAGTCGGCGAAGTGCT
>CAYJAS010000089.1:0-7324 GCA_964367895.1 uncultured Oscillospiraceae bacterium
TTTTTCAGCATGTGGGCGCCGATTTGCACCGCCGATGCCCCTGCCATCATCATCTCGAGTACATCTTCGGCGCAAGATATGCCACCCATGCCGATTATCGGCACATCGACCGCCGATGCCACCTGTGACACCATGCGCAGTGCTATCGGGAAGATGGCAGGCCCCGACAGACCGCCGGTGCGGTTTGCGATAATCGGACGGCGTGTGCGCAGGTCTATGCGCATTGCCAAAAAGGTGTTGACCAGCGAAAATCCGTCTGCCCCCTCACTTCGGCACGCCACGGCGATTTCGGTGATGTCGGTGACATTTGGGGTGAGTTTTATGTAAATCGGCTTTTTAGCGACCGCTTTGACCGCCTTTGTCACCTGTGCCGCCGCTTTTGGATCGGTGCCGAAGCTTATTCCACCGCCGTGGACATTTGGGCAACTGATGTTTATTTCAAGCAGTGCCACCTGCTCCTGCTCGTCCAGCAGTTTGGCGCAGTGGACATATTCCTCCACTGAAAATCCGCTTATATTTGCAATGACCTTGCCATCATAAAACCGTGCAAGCTCGGGCAGTTCATGCTCAACTACCTTTTGCACGCCGGGATTTTGCAGGCCGACAGCGTTTATCATGCCCGAGGGGCATTCGGCTATTCTGGGCAGAGGATTTCCTGTTCTGGGGTGCATGGTGGTGCCTTTTATCGAAAAACTGCCCAAAATATTGGGGTCAAAAAAGTCACGATATTCACCGCCGTAGCCGAAAACTCCGCTTGCCGGAATTATCGGGTTTTTCAGCTCAAAACCCGACAGATTTGTACTTAAATCTACCATACTATTTCCTCCCCAAGCAAAATCGGCCCGTCTTTGCAGATGCGTTTTGTGCCGTATTTAACCTCACAGCTACAGCCCATGCATGCGCCAAATCCGCACGCCATGCGTGACTCGAAGGACAGCTGTCCGCTATCGCCACAGGCATGGTGCACCGCTTTTAGCATTGCCTCCGGCCCGCAGGTGAAATAGTGGCTAAACTGTTCGGGCAGTGCGTCTGTGACAAAGCCCTTTGTGCCGATTGTTCCGTCTATCGTGCAAACTGTCACGCTACAGCCGAGGTTTTCAAACTGCTCTTTGTAAAACACCTCGTCGGCACTTCCGAAGCCGAGCACGACGGTCGGAGTGATGCCCTCTTGCCTGAGCTGTTTTGCCAAGGCGAACATGGGCGGTACGCCGACACCGCCACCGATTAGCAGGGGGGTTTGCCCTGCTTTTTTGCTGTCAAATCCATTTCCCAAACAGCGCAGTACCGAAAGCTGTGTGCCTTGTGGCAGTTTGGTCATGGCCTTTGTGCCGTCACCGACCACTTTATAGATAATTGTGATGTTTTTGCCCTGTGTGTCACACACCGATATCGGTCTGCGCAGGTAAAAACCGTCTATCTCGATATTTACAAATTGCCCCGGGCGCTCCTGCGCCTGCTCTTGACCGCAAAGCACCATTTCAAAGGTGTTTTTGGCAATTTGCCTGTTTGAGGCGATGCTCATCAACTGCACGGTGCTCATGCTCTGTCCTCCGCATCTATTGTGGAAACGCTCATGGTGATTTCCTCCAGCACATCGAGCAGTACGCTGACCGTGTCGAGCGCCGTGAACATGGTGATATTGTTCTCAACGGCGCAACGGCGAATTGCATAACCGTCGGTCTCTTGGCTTACCACATCGATATCCCTTGTGTTTATGACATAGCTGACAAAGCCTTTGCGCATGGAGGTCAGTATTTCGTCGCTTCCCTCGCTCAGCTTTTTCTTAATTCTGGTCTTTATGCCGTGGCTTTTGAGGAACTCGGCCGTGCCCCTTGTCGCTTCGATATTAAAGCCGAGGTTGTAAAAACGGCGTATCAGCGGAAGTGCTTCGTCCTTGTCCTTGTTGGCTATGGTGACCAAAATTGTGCCGTAATTTGCCACATTCATGCCACTGCTTTGAAGTGCTTTGTAAAGGGCACGGGTCAGCTTGTCGTCATAGCCTATCGCCTCACCGGTTGACTTCATTTCGGGCGACAGATATGCATCTGTGCCACGGAGTTTTGAGAAGGAGAAGGTGGGCGCTTTGACATACCAACGCTTGCGCTCGGGTGGGTTCATATCCTCTATGCCTTGCTCTTTGAGCGATTGGCCGAGCATTACACGGGCGGCGATGTCGGCCAGCGAAAAGCCTGTTGCCTTTGACAAAAATGGCACGGTGCGTGAGGAGCGTGGGTTGACCTCTATGACAAAGACATCTTCGTTCTCGTCCACGATAAACTGGATATTGTAAAGCCCGATTATGCCGATGCCCAAGCCGAGCTTTTTGGTGTACTGCCTGATTTTGTCCTTTACCTGCTCGCTTACACTGAAGGTCGGGTAGATGCTTATCGAGTCGCCCGAGTGTATGCCTGTCTTTTCGACATGCTCCATAAGGCCGGGGATAAAGACCTCTTTGCCGTCACAGATTGCGTCCACCTCAAGCTCTTTGCCGACGATGTATTTGTCAACAAGCACCGGCTGTGATTGGCTGACGGCGACCGCCGTCTGCATATAGGTGCGCAAAGCACGCTCACCGGTCACGATGCGCATTGCACGACCGCCCAGTACAAAGCTGGGGCGGACCAGCACCGGGTATCCGATGCGGCTTGCAACCTTAGCCCCTTGCTCAACGGTGAACACCGCCTCGCCCTTGGGCTGTGGTATTTGAAGCTGATCCATTATTCTCTCAAAGCATTCACGATTTTCAGCATTTGTTATTGCCTGAACATCGGTGCCGATGATGCTTACCCCCATTTCGGCGAGCGGTGCGGCAAGATTTATCGCCGTCTGTCCGCCCAGCGACACGACAACACCCTCGGGCTTTTCAAGCTCGATGATGTTCATTACATCTTCAAGGGTGAGCGGTTCAAAATACAGCTTGTCGCTTGTTGTATAGTCGGTTGACACCGTTTCGGGATTGTTGTTGATAATTATCGCCTCATACCCCGCCTTGCGGATTGTCCATATGGCGTGCACGGTGGAGTAGTCAAACTCAACACCCTGTCCGATGCGTATCGGCCCCGAGCCGAGCACGACAATCTTGCGCTTTTGGCTGACTATCGACTCGTTTTCCTCCTCATAGGTCGAGTAAAAATAGGGGATATAGCTGTCAAACTCGCCCGAACAGCTGTCTATCATCTTATAAACAGGTGCGATGCCGAACTTTTTGCGAAGCTCTATCATCTGCGCTTCTGTTTTGTTCCACAGCTTGCCTATATGGGCATCGCTTATGCCGAGGCGCTTTGCCTCTCTCAGCGCACGCTCACTGCCCGGCATTTGGGCGAGCTGTGTTTCGGCATCGACTATAACCTTGATTTTTTCAAGGAAGAACATGTCTATCTTGGTGCGGTTGCCGATAAGTCCGAGGTCGCATCCCAGTCTGATAAGCTGTGCTATGGCGAAAATGCGGTCGTCGGTGCCGTCCTGCACATAGTCAAGCAGCTCCTCTTTTGTATATGGGTTGAACTTTTTGGAGTACAGGTGGAAAGCGCCCGTTTCAAGCGAGCGAACGGCCTTTAGCAGGCTTTCCTCCATGGTTCTGCCGATGCTCATTACCTCGCCCGTAGCCTTCATCTGTGTGCTCAGGCTGTGCTCGGCATCGGTCAGCTTGTCAAAGGGGAAGCGTGCGATTTTTGTGACGACATAGTCAAGGGCGGGTTCAAACGAGGCCGGCGTGTTGGCAAGCATGATCTCGTCAAGGTGCATGCCGATGGAGATTTTTGCGCTGACACGTGCTATCGGATAGCCGGTCGCCTTGCTTGCAAGTGCCGAGCTTCTCGACACACGGGGGTTTACCTCTATCAAAAAGTAGTCAAACGAGTGGGGATCAAGGGCAAATTGCACATTGCATCCGCCCTCGATTTGCAGTTCACGGATTATTTTGAGGGCGCTTCCTCTGAGCAGTTGATATTCCTTATTGGTCAGCGTTTGACTGGGCGCAACGACAATGGAGTCGCCTGTGTGCACCCCGACAGGGTCGATATTTTCCATATTACACACGGTTATCGCCGTGTCGTTTGCGTCACGCATGACCTCATATTCGATTTCCTTAAAGCCCTTTATGCTCTTTTCGACCAGCACCTGTGTCACCGGCGAAAGTTCCAGCGCTTTTCTGATGAGGGGGCGAAGCTCCTGTTCATCGTCTGCAAAGCCGCCTCCGGTACCGCCCAAGGTAAAGGCAGGGCGAAGCACGACGGGATATCCGATTTGCTCGGCCGCTTTGACACCCTCCTCCTCGGTATTTGCCGTAACCGAGGGGAGCACAGGCTCACCGAGTTTTTTGCACAGCTCTTTGAACAGCTCTCTGTCCTCTGCACGGCGTATCGACTCAAAGCTGGTGCCTAATATTTCAACGCCGCACTCCTCCAGCACTCCCTTTGTCGCAAGTTGCATGACAAGGTTTAGCCCTGTTTGTCCACCAAGGCCGGGGACAATGGCATCGGGGCGCTCATAGCGGATAATTTTCGCCACATATTCAAGGGTGAGCGGTTCCATATACACCTTGTCGGCTATGTCGGTGTCGGTCATTATGGTGGCAGGGTTTGAGTTGACCAAGATTACCTCATACCCCTCCTCACGCAGGGCAAGACATGCCTGTGTGCCGGCATAGTCAAACTCGGCGGCTTGTCCGATTATTATAGGCCCCGAGCCGATTACCATAACCCTTTTTATATCACTGCGTTTAGGCATGCTGTTTACCCTCCTTATGTCTTTGCATCATTTCAATGAATTGCTCAAACAGATATTCGCTGTCCTCCGGACCGGGTGCGCTCTCGGGGTGATATTGCACCGAGAAAATCTTGTCGGCGACGCATCTTACACCCTCTGCCGTATCGTCCAGCAGATTTATATGTGTCAGCTCCAGTCCTGTGCCCTCAAGGCTTTGACGGTCGACCGCATAACTGTGGTTTTGGCTTGTGATTTCCACCTTGCCGTTTAGCAGATTTTTGACCGGGTGATTGCCCCCTCTGTGCCCGAACTTCATTTTATAAGTGCGTGCGCCGTAAGAGAGGGATATTATCTGATGCCCAAGGCAGATGCCGAAAATGGGCAAAGTACCACGCATTGCGCCCACAAGCTCTATAACGCTCTTTACCACTTCGGGATCGCCCGGGCCGTTTGACAGAAACAGACCGTCGGGCGACAGCGCCGCAATGTCGGCGGCGGTCGCCGTATGGGGCACGATGGTGACATTGCACCCAAGCTTGTTTAGACTTCTGACGATGTTTAGCTTAATTCCGCAATCGACGGCGACCACATTGAACTTTGCGTTTGCCGTGCGAGAATACCAGCGCTTGCGACAGCTGACCCGTGCGACGACATCCTTTGGTATTTGCCCTTGGGCGATGCGCTGTAGCGCCTTTTCTTTTGGCATGTCGGCCGGTGCTATCAGCACTTTTTGACTGCCCTCACTTCTGATTATGCGTGTCAACTTGCGTGTATCTATGCCCGAAATGCCCGGTATGCCGTGCTCCTCCAGCAGTTCGGACAGCGTGCTTGTGTAGCGGAAATTGCTGGGCAATTCGCACACCTCACGCACTATAAGTCCGCTCAAAAAGGGCTGGCGTGACTCATTGTCCTCTGCCGTTATTCCGTAATTTCCTATCAGCGGATAGGTCATTACCACGCTCTGCCCCATGTAAGACGGGTCGGTGATTATCTCCTGATAGCCTGCCATTGAGGTGTTAAAAACAATCTCGCCGAGGCTTTCGCAATGTGCGCCGAAAAGTTGCCCGTAAAACTCGGTGCCGTTTTCCAAAATCAGTTTTCCTGAGAAGCCTTCCATACCGTTTTTCCTTCCTTTATCGTCATAATATTTTTACCGAATAATTGTTTTCCCTCAAACGGGCTTATTTTTCCGCCCGAGATGAAAAACTCCTTGTCAAGTGTGTAGCTCTCTTTTAAATCCCACACCGAGAAGTCGGCAAAAGAGCCGGGGAACAGCGTGAGCGGTTTCATGCCCAGTATCTCACGGGGTTTTGCCGAAAGTAGCATTATCAGCTGTTCAAGCGACAGTATCTCGGTTTTGACAAGCCCGGTATAAAGTGCGGAAAATGCGCACTCCAGCCCGGTTATGCCCATTGCGCTTTGCTCAAGTCCGAGCGATTTTTCCTGCTCACTGTGGGGTGCGTGGTCGGTCGCTATGCAATCGAGAGTGCCGTCCTGCGCCGCTTTGCGCAAAGCCTCCATATCCTGCCGTGAGCGAAGGGGAGGGTTCATCTTAAATCTGCCGTCCTCTACCAAGTCCTCATCGCACAGAAGCAGATAATGGGGTGCCGTTTCGCAGGTTACCGGCAATCCCTCCTCCTTTGCCGCCGCAATCAGCGCGATGCTTTGCGCCGTGGAAACATGGCAGACATGGTAAGAGCACCCTGTTTGGCGCACCAGCTCTATATCACGCTCTATCTGCGCCCACTCACTGCGTGAGCTTATGCCACGGTGCCCGTGGGCTTTGGCATACTCACCGTCGTGTATATATCCGCCGTTTAGCTCGCTTTCGTCCTCGCAGTGGGCGGCTATCATCATTCCGAGCGACTCGGCGAGTTTCATTGCGCTGAGCATCATTTGCTCGTTTTGCACACCTTTGCCATCGTCGGAAAAACCGCAGACATCATCTTCCATGGCGGCAAAATCGCAAAGCTTCTCGCCCTTTTGCCCGACCGTTATGCACCCATAAGGCAGGACATCTATGACGGCATCGGCCTCTATCAGATCAAGCTGTGTTTTGAGATGCTGTGCGCTGTCGGGCGGTGGGTTTAGATTGGGCATTGCGCAAACAACGGTGTATCCGCCGTGGGCCGCCGCCTGTGTGCCGGTCTTTATGGTCTCCTTATAAGAAAATCCCGGCTCACGAAGATGCACATGCAAATCCGCAAAACCGGGAAATATAAATAAATCGGTCAAATCGACAACATCAAAATTTGACGGTGCGTCTTGGGCGGAAACAATTCGCCCGCGATCATCAACCGCTATATCAGTTTGGAAAAGGCGTTGTCTGGAAAAAACCGTGGCGTTTTTGTAAATTGTACCCATATTTAATACCTCCGATTGTTGTATTTTTGTTTTGTGGGGCGTAGTTATCCTAATCGAGAATTATAGCAAAAAGGCAGGTAAGTTGTCAATATTTTTTTGAAATATTTTTGGGTGGGGGATTGTGCGCCCTGTAGGGCAAGGGCTCTGCTCTTGCCGAGAAAACATCGTACAGTTTGCGGTCACGGCAAGCCGTGACCCTACGACCGTTGTTTTAAAATTGTGCGAACACGGACGACCAAAGGTCGCCCCTACA
>CAYJAS010000090.1:0-7176 GCA_964367895.1 uncultured Oscillospiraceae bacterium
CGATAGTGCTTTTTTCTAAATTAATCCGTATTTTATTTTTACCCTTTCGAGTTTTTCGAGTAGCGGTTGTGCGCCAAACCACAAAAACAAAAAAGTGGCTATACCATGTACAATGTCAAAGGGCAGGCCTGTGATGAAATATGCGAGCACAACATCCAAGCTGACCTCCCCACCCCAAGTGAGTGCTGACGCAGGGTTCATTATGCCTCCGTATACTACTATTGCCATTACCATTCCGAAAATTGCAGTCGAAAGGCGTGTGCTTCTAAGCAGTCCTTTGCGATACAGCACCCCCGCCAAAAAACCGATTATGCCCATGGCAAACATCTGCCACGGTGTAAGCGGTCCTTGTGAAAAGAGAACATTTGAAGCGAGCATGGTCATCGAACCGACCATAAATCCCACTTCTCCGCCCAAAGCGATGCCCGAAATTATAGTCATTGCAATCACCGGTTTAAACTGCGGTAGCATGAAAAATGCCGCTCGCCCTGCAACCCCTAATGCACACAAAACGGCGATGATAACTAACTCTCTTGCTTTTGGCTTTCTGTTTTCAAACACCAAAAAGAAGGGCAACATACACTCGAGCAAAATGAGCAGTGATATGAGGTAATACCGCCTGCCAACCAAGTAAAAGTTTCCGACAAACAAGGTTATCGGTATCAACAGCAAAATCATTGCTGCGGCAATTACCGTGCGCTTTTGAAGTTTGCGCTCTTCGCGTGGCACTTGAATGGGCAAAGTCGATGGCGGTGATTTTCTGGCAACGGCGACGGTAAAGACAAGCAGGCAAAGCACTATGGCTATATTTATTACAAGGCTGTCTTTGCCTGCATCGGTCACTCCAGAGGTTCCAATTAAAGTGGTCAAGTCACTTATACTCAATATTTGAACGAAAAAGTACAGCGCTGCGCATGCCGAAATTGTCGCTATCAATTTGCGCCACCACGCAAGTTTTTTTGGTGGCTCGGATTTCGTGCCCTCTTTCGGGGGCGGTAGAAATGTATTATCATCCTTCGGTGGCTGTGGTTCGCTTGGCGGTTTTCCTCCACAAGCAATCATCAAATCCTCCGCCGTTACCGCTTGCGGGTATAACCCTCTGCCCATGCGATTTGCGGCGGTGGTGTAAAAACTGTTGCCCATAAAAAACTCTCTCGGTTGCGCCTCTGTAACTATGCTTCCATCGAAAAACAACGCACAGCGATGAGCATATTTTGCGCAAAACTCTATATCGTGGCTGACCATCAAAATGGCTGTTTTGCGCTTGAGCAAAACCTGTAAAATCTGTGCGAACACCTGCTTAAACTCGGCATCAAGACCTTTTGTCGGCTCGTCCATCAATATAATTTCCGGGTCAAGCAATAGTATTTTTGCTAAAGCTACCCTCTGCTGTTCACCGCCCGACAAGTCATAAGGGTGCCTGTCCAGCAGACCGCTTAGACGGCACAATTGAGAGGCATATGCCACTTTGCTTTGTGCCGTTTCCTTTGGCATTTTTTTACCGTTTAATATTTCAAATAAGTCCTCTCGGACGGTTTTTTTGACAAATAGTGTTTGAGGATTTTGCGGCAGTACACCAATGGTTTTGTCGTGCTTTACCGTCCCCCGATATGGCTTTTGCAATCCTGCAAGCAATTTTAGCGAAGTGGTTTTTCCGGTGCCGTTACCGCCCAAAATGGCAAAAAGCTCCCCTTCATGCAGAGTTAAACTCAAATCTTTTACCGTGTCTGCGGCATCTTTTTCATACCTAAACCAGCATTGACTTGCCGTCAGCACCACCTCACCGTGCGACCCTGTGTCCTGCTTGGCAAGCGATATCGGCGTGTGGGTTTTACGATGTTCTGACAGCCATGCTCTGCCATCTGCCACCGTTATCGGGCAAGGGGCATCACTTTTAACACATGCCCAAACACGCATTGGCGTGGGCATAGCCAAAAACATGCTGTGCTCTGTTTCTTTGAGATGCTGTCCGACCAATTTTGGTGTATCAACACAAATCAGCTTGCCTTGGTCCATTACCGCCACCCGACTTGCAAGAGGCAAGCTCTCCTCCAATCGATGCTCGGTTAGAATTACGGTAGTGCCAAGTTCACGGTTGATTTTCCCGAGTGTTGCCAAAAAATCTGCGGCTGCTATCGGGTCAAGCTGAGCTGTGGGCTCATCCAAAATCAGCACAGATGGTTGCATTGCCATCACAGACGCCAAGTTTAGCATTTGTTTTTGTCCGCCCGAAAGCTGTGCGACATCTTTATAAAACCATGATTCTATGCCGAAAAAGCTTGCCATCTCGGCCACCCTTTTCCGAATGGTCGGCGTGTCATACCCAAGGCTTTCAAGCCCGAAAGCCAATTCATGCCACACCTTGTCGGTGACAATTTGGTTCTCAGGCGACTGCTGTACAAAACCAATAAGCTCACTTTGCTCTCGGGCTGTCAGCTCAGACAAACTGCGCCCTTCAAAACTTATACTGCCGAGCTTGTGCCCATGGGGCGTCAGGGCCGGTTTAAGCTGTCTTAGCATGGTCGATTTGCCACATCCTGAAGGACCGCAAAGCACCAAAAACTCCCCTTGGTGCACCTTCAAGCTTAAATCGGAAACGGCGGAATTTGGTTGTTCGGGGTAAAAAAAGGAGAAGTTTTCTATGGAAAAGGTGTAGTTTAGCTCTCTTTGCGCAGTTGTTTCCATTTAGCATCCTCCTTTAGATCAATAATTATCGGGGTCAAGCATAACAGCAAATAAAGCAGGTGAAATAAAGCCGTCGTCGGAGTAATTTGCTCACCGCTTATTGTGGGGAAAAATCGAAAATAAAAGCCTCCGACAAGCCATCCGGCGGTAAGACCCACGGCGCAAAAAGCAAGCCATGCAAGGGCGGTTTTATCTCGCTTGTCAAGCTTGTAAATGGAAAACGCCGTTCGACCGGGTAGTCCATATCCACGGCTTTTCATGCTGTCTGCCGTTTCGATGGCGTTTTCAAGGCTCCATGTTACCATGATAGACAAAATGGTCATGCCTTTTTTTATTCTCTGCATCACTCCTCCTTGCGAGGAATCTCGTCCTATAGTGCGTTGTGCTTCGGATACCAGTTTAATTTGCCCCTTGAATTTTGGCACAAAACGAAGGGTCATGGACAATACAAGCGATAACGATGGGATTATTTTTCCGAAAAGATAGACAAATTTGTCGGAAGAAATTACCGCGTTGTAGCAAGAAAACCAAAGAACGACGGCGGCTATCATCAGCGAAGCCGAAAGACCGTATGCAATGCTCTCCAAAGTGAGTGGGTTTCCACTCGGTAAATATGTTAAAATGGTCGCCCCTTCATGGTTGAATGCCGGATTGACAATTGCCGCTATCAGCATCATCGGAAGGATGAAAACAAGAGCAAAGCGCACCGCTTTTGCGCCGTTTAGGTAAATGGCATAAGTCAGCGCACACACAAAAGAACAGGCCAGCATTATCGGATTCATCAAAAACATGGTAAACATTAGCACCAGTGTAAAATACAGGAAATTTACTATTGGGTGGTACTGCGAAAAACTGTCTTTCACGATAAATCTCCTTTGTAATTATTGCTCCACCAACTAAATCATGTACAATCTTGACGGTGATTTTGTCATATTTCATCGTCAAAGAACCATTTTCAATGCACAAAGCATTGAAAAGAACCTTTTCCTTGAACTACACCTAAAATCCCTCGCCGATTTTTCGTCCACGTTTTAATTGGCGGAGCAATAGTAAATAAAAAAGCATGGTGGACAAAAAGTCCACCACACTCGTTTTTTGTGTAGTAATACGGCGTCATCGGTCTTCCGGCTTGTATAATAGGAGGGTAATCCTCTACGGGTGTCACTCAGCCTTCTCGGGTTTCCCCAATGACCAACTTTCGTTACGAGCAACACACTCTTATACTTACGGCAACGATTAAATGCTCCGGACTTTAACCGGATTTCCTCATCCTTGCGCCTTCCATGCGGAAGTCATAACGCAAGGTCTTGACTGTGTATGTAATTTGGCTATATTGTATCACAATTATTTGCCGCATGATAGTGTACAAATTGCACAATTATTGCTCCGCCAATTAAATCATGGGCAAAGCCGACCGCAAACTCGCGATCGGCTTTGCTTTTGCTCATAATTAAAACAGTCCGAAAAATCCGCCGGTTTGTTTATCTTGCTCGTTTTCCAAATGCTCAATCATTCCGACCAACATCATCGCTACATCTTCTCTATTGATAATCTGCTCACTGCGCACGGTATTGTCGGAAAATACCGAGATTATATCAAGCGCAGTCGTATTTATCAGTGCCTGCTCAGCCCAACTGGGCACAGATTGGCTGTCCGAAAAGTCCATTTCTCTGCCGTCATCGGCTAAATCAAGCGCTCTGTCTATAATGGTTGCCGCCTCACCTCGTGTTATCGGGTCGTCGGCACGGAAAACCCTATTTCCGTCTGCGCTGTCTTCACCGTAAACAATTCCACTGTTTATAGCCGCCGCAATATAAGGCTGTGCCCACACCGGTATGCTCTCATTATCCGAAAGACCTGTACCGACCGAGACTGTGGGCAAAGCAAGCTCAACCACTGCCGCCGTCATCGCCACAAATTGCGCCCTTGTCACCTGCTCTTGCGGATAGAAAAAGCTCTCTGTGCCGATTCTCTCTCCGCTGAAAATATCATTTTCGCTCAGTTTAAGCGCTGCATAATGAGCACTGCTGTCCTGCATGTCACTGTATTGCACCAACTGTTTTGAGCGCGGCTCCTCAATTGTTATTTTGACTACCGCTGCAGGAGATACCTTTCCTCTTTCGTCGGTCGCAGTATAGCAAAACAGATCATTACCCTTTGCATCTTTGTCCGGGATATAGGTAAACCCACTGCTTGTAACTTGCACTGTTCCTTTTTCCGGCTGTTTTGTTATAGTAAAGGTGCATTGATCGTTGTCACTGTCGGTAGCACGCAGTTCTCCACAAAGCTTGACATTTTGGTAAGTTGCATATTCAAGGTCGTGTGCTATCGGTGCCTGATTTGGTGTGTTTGAGATGCTGAGCGCCACCGTTACAATTCCACTCTGTGCGCCGCTTTCCGAAAAAATGGGGATGAACTCAAAATCGCTGAACAGCTCAGCTTGCTCATCATGCGGTATAAAGGACAGCGCTGAAATATCGCTGCTGTCTATCAGTTGTCCTCGCTCGACATCGCTCCCTGCAAGGCGCAACATACCCCCCTCGGGGATTGTGGCAATCACTATTCCCTCTAAGTTTTCACTGCCGACAACTCTGTCGGTGAAGTCACTTTCGCTGAAGGTTATAATGCCTCCAAGCATTTCACTCTTTCCAAAGGTAGCTACAAAGCTATCCTCACTTTGACTGCCGAAAAAGGCTAATGCGGGTGCAAGTGCCGACAACATCATCGCACATGCAAAAGTGCACACCCCTATCAGCATTGGTTTCCGATGTTTTCTGTTCATTTTTGCTCCTCCTGTTGTAAGATTGTTCAATTTTATCTACAGTAACCCTATTTTTTGCCTAATTCGCTTGTTTATTCCATAGAAAAGACTTGCCTTTTATTGTTGTTTATGTCAAAATATTGGTAGTGACAATTTTGCAATAATAAATGCGATTTAGGCGCATATTTGGAGGACAATATGGAAAACAAGCAAAGAGTTTTAGTGCTCGACTTCGGCGGGCAATATAATCTGTTGATAGCGCGTCGTGTGCGTGAGTGCGGAATATACTGTGAAATACTGCCGCACAGCATAGGCCTTGCCGGTGTAAAGGACTTTGCGCCCGATGCTATTATATTCACAGGCGGCCCTGCAACGGTTTTTGCAGACGGTGCACCGATGGTTGATGCAGGCATTTTTGAACTGGGGGTACCCATCCTCGGCATTTGCTATGGCCAACAGCTTATGATCCATCTGCTCGGTGGCACTTGCCGCAGTGCACAAAGCCGTGAATATGGCAAGATTTTACTTACACACAACAAAAGAAGTGCACTGTTTACAAGTATTCCCGAAAGCTCAATCTGCTGGATGAGTCATGGCGTTGAAGTTGAGGCACTTGGTGAAGGTTTTGAAGTGGTGGCTACCACCGAAGGTTGCCCCTTTGCAGGCATTGAAAATAAATCTCGCCGACTGTACGGCGTGCAATTTCACCCCGAGGTGCTCCACACACAATATGGCAGACAGGTGCTTGAAAACTTTTTATATGATATCAGCGGACTGTCAAAAAGCTGGTCTATGGGCTCGTATATGCAGGAGGCTATCGCCGATTGCCAAAACACTATTAAAGACGGAAAGGTACTGCTTGGCCTCTCGGGCGGCGTAGACAGCTCGGTTGCGGCGGCACTGCTTCATCGTGCGGTCGGGGATAATTTGGTATGCATTTATGTCGACCACGGTCTGATGCGCAAAAATGAGAGTGCCGAGGTCATGGAGGCTATGGGCGCACTCGGTGTAAAGGTTATCAAAGCCGATGCCGCAGAACAGTTTCTCTCCAAGCTCGATGGTGTTTCAGATCCGGAACGCAAACGCAAGATTATCGGCGAGGAGTTTATTCGGGTCTTCGAGCAGGAGGCAAAAAAAATCGGCACTGTGGATTTCCTTGTGCAAGGCACCATTTACCCCGATGTTGTTGAGAGCGGCGTCGGCGAGGCGGCCGTTATTAAAAGCCATCATAATGTTGGCGGTCTTCCCGATCATGTCGATTTCAAAGAGATTGTAGAGCCGCTTCGCAAACTGTTTAAAGATGAGGTGCGTGCACTCGGCGTTGAACTCGGATTGCCCGAAACTCTTGTTTGGCGCCAACCCTTCCCCGGACCGGGACTTGCGATACGCATTATGGGAGATATTACCCACGAAAAGCTTGAAATTTTGCGTGAGTCGGACGCAATTTTCCGTGAGGAAATTGCGCTTGCAAACTTGGATCGCACCATCAATCAATATTTTACCGTGTTGACAAACACACGAACTGTCGGTGTTATGGGCGACGAGCGAACATATGATTACACCCTCGCCCTGCGTGCCGTTGAAACTGCCGATTTTATGACGGCAAATTGGTCCCGAATCCCGTTTGATGTGCTGGAAAAGGTGTCAAATCGCATCGTGAATGAGGTTCCACACATCAACCGCATCGTGTATGACATCACCACCAAACCCCCCGCCACCGTCGAGTGGGA
>CAYJAS010000091.1:0-7096 GCA_964367895.1 uncultured Oscillospiraceae bacterium
TTGTGGCAAAGCCACAAGCAAGCGTAGCTTGCAAATTGATGATTCAATGTTCTCGCCACGGTCAAAATCTGCGATTTTGGGTACCGTAGAGGTTATTATACCACAATTCAATAGAAAATGCACCATTTTTTTGCAGATATAGGCGATTTTATTGTAAATTTATTTGCGTTATGTAGGGCTTTTTACAGTTTTTTTAAAACCATCTGTAGGGAATGCATTGTATGCATTCCACAGTCGGCACGCATACAATGGGTGCCCTACAATTTAAATCGGCAATGCCTACTTTCGGGTGGCAATGACCGCCCTTACAGCGATGTTTCACCGTATATAAAAATCCCCCTCGGAAAGTAGTTCCGAAGGGGTATAGTAAAGGGTACCTATGAAGTTAATTATCCGGGTATAACGCTCATCGGGTCAATGTGCACACCGTCATGGGTAAGCTCGACATGAACATGCTGCTGTTGTGCATTTTCGCTCAGCATACTGCCTCCTGCCTGCCCAATGGGCTGACCGCTGTCCACTTTCATTCCGACGGTCAATGAGTTGTTTTGCGCAAGACCGCAATAGGTGCTGATATAACCGTCACCGTGCTGCACAGACACACAATGCCCCTTCATCGGGTCGGTGAAAATAGCACTTATCTCACCGCTCGCCATTGCCAAAATCGGCTCGTCTTGGGCGGTCAAAAAATCGGTGCCGTTGTGGGTGCGCCAATCTCCCATGGTGGGATCAAATACCAGTTCATCACCCGAAAACTCACGCTCAATATCACCGCCTACCGGCAATGCGAAAATAACCTCGCCCACGCTGACGGGATTTGCTGTTTCGACCGCCTCATCCTCAGGCTGTTCGGACACCTCTATAGGGTCACTGATAGGCCGAGGGGGCTCGGGCGGCTCCACCTGCTCGGGTGGCTCGGGGGAGACCTCTGTATCGGGTTCGGGGGTGGGCTCAGGCGTGATTTGAGGGGGCTGTGCTATTTGAGTGTCGTCCGAGATGGTGTCGTCGATAACCGGGGGGATGTCACCGCCGGTGTCATTGCCTGTGAAAAAGAGAACATAACCCGAAACGGAAATTGCCAAAACGCAAAGACCGAGGATTATGTAAAATCCCTTATCTTCGGCAAACGCAAGAATATTCTGAAATACGCTTTTTTCATTTTTCATTTGTTTTGCACCTCCAAGCGTATTATTACCGCTCATTTCAAAGTCTATACAGGGCAAAAGCAATTTTTTATTAAATTGAGCATTTTTTAGCCGATTGCGCACCGATAAATCAATTTTTATTGTGAAAAAAATAAAATTATGGTATTATATAGTGGTACAAAAAATCAATAAACGGTGATAAAAGATATGAAAACAACATTAAAGAGAAAATTGCGCAAAGCGACCTTATCAAGACGGCGCCGTCCGATACATGCCTATATAGCGTTGGTACTTGCGTTGCAATGCCTTGCATTTGCATTTTACAGTGTGCGCAGACCACTTCCGGAGACCGAGCATTTTGACTTTAGGACAGGCGCGGACACCTATATAGAGATGTCGATAATCGACCTGAGTGAGCGTTTTGCAAGTGTCGGAAGCACGGGATATCATCTTGCGGTAGATGTTGCGGGTTACACCCATGTTGCCGCCATGACCGAAATGCAGTATTCCCTCTTGAGCACTGAGCTTATGCAGGAAAATATAGCGAAAATTGTCGGCATGACCGACAATATTTCAATTGCTCTGCGGGATATCACTATAGACCTGTACCCCAATACCCTCAGTGCAGAAAACTTTAGCGATTATTTTGCACCTTGTTATATCGACATCACTTACGGGCCGTATGACAGCCGAGCGCTCAACTTTTTATATACCTCGATTGCCCTTGGGGCGCTTGGACTGCTCGCCCTTATGACGGCGGCGGCAAAACTGCCGAGCAAACGCTCTTTGCAAGCGCTTTTAGCAGGGGGGCAGGGCGAGAAGGCGCTAAGCCAACTGACAGACAGCCCGAATTATCAGTGTGAGTCACTAATTATGACAGACGATTATGTTGCAAACCTCTCGCTGGGCACGATAGCTCCCCTCGATCAGCTTGTATGGTGCTTCCGAACGGTGAGCGGTAAAAAATACACCTTGCTCAGCGCAATTACACGCAGTGGCGTGCCGGTGGTGTTGTATCGCAGTCGTGTCGGCGCCGACAGCATCGAAAAAACCGAGAGTATTATCGAGCAGCTAAAGCAAGCCGTTCCCGACATATTAGTCGGATACGATGAAGCAACACGCACAGCGGCGATAGAGAAGATAAATCAAGGGTGACACCTTAACGGCACCCGAAGCACTTCAATAAGCGATGCATTTGGAAGGAGGGTCTGCAAAAAATGGTAGCTATAATTAACAGCTGTGGCCTGTCGGGCATAAGCGGTATTCCGGTGACCTGTGAATGTGACCTGCAAAACGGTTTGCCCCGTTTTGATGTTGTCGGCCTGCCCGATGCCTCGGTAAAAGAATCCCGTGACCGTGTCCACGCCGCCATGAAAAATTGCGGTTTTGACTTTCCCATGCGCCGTATTACCGTCAATCTTGCGCCCGGTGAACTGCGCAAGGAGGGGCCGATTTACGATCTGCCCATTTTGCTCGGCCTGCTTTGTGCAGGCTCACAACTGAGTGCACCGCCCAAAGATGTGGCCTTTTTGGGGGAACTGTCGCTGGAGGGGCATTTGCGCCCTGCAAGCGGTATATTGCCAATGGTAATTGCGGCAAAACAGGCCGGTATGCGCGCGGTATATGTTCCCGAGCAAAATGCCGCCGAAGCCACCGTTGCGGGCGACATTACGGTATATCCGGTGACCGATGTAAAAGCCCTTGTCGCCCACTTAAAGGGCGAAGCGCCGATAGAGCCTGCCCCCTCTTTTATATTTAAGAACATTCCGCCCGAGGGGCTTGATTTTTGCGATGTTATGGGGCAGGAGAGCGTCAAGCGACCGCTGGAGATTGCGGCGGCAGGCGGACATAATATTCTGCTTGTCGGACCGCCGGGGAGCGGAAAAAGTATGCTGGCAAAGAGATTGCCCTCCATCTTGCCCGATTTGACGGCGGCGGAGGCTCTTGAGTGCACAAAGATATACTCGGTGGCGGGACTTCTTGACAGAGCAAATCCGACCGTGTCGAGCAGACCGTTTAGAAGTCCGCATCACACCGTTTCCACCGTCGGACTGTCGGGCGGAGGCACACGGCCAAGGCCGGGCGAAATATCACTCTCTCACAACGGAGTGCTGTTTTTAGATGAACTGCCCGAGTTTCGCTCGGACGCTCTTGAAGTCATGCGACAACCGCTGGAGGACGGGCAGATTACCATCTCCCGTGCCGCCGGTGCATATACATATCCCAGCAGATTTATGCTGGTTTGCGCCATGAATCCGTGCAAATGCGGACATTTCGGCTCTCATACGGCCAGATGTTCGTGTACCGACCAAGCGATAAGGTCATATCGCAAGCGCATTTCGGGGCCACTGCTTGACAGAATAGATTTGCATATAAATGTGCAGGCGGTGTCCTATGAGCATCTGCAAGACCGCACGCCGGCAGAGCGTTCTGAGGTGATAAGAGAGCGTATAAATGCCGCACGGGCAATACAAAATGAGCGTTTTGCAGGCACCGATGTGTCGTGCAATGCCCATCTTGCACCGTCGATGATGCGCAAGCATTGCACCCCCGATGCCGAGGGTGCGGCGCTACTGCGAGCCGCTTTTGACACTTTGGGGCTGTCGGCACGAAGCTATGACAGGGTGCTCCGTGTGTCGAGAACGATAGCCGATATGGAAGGGGCGAGCACCATTTCCGCACAGCATATAGCCGAGGCGGTGCAGTACCGCACCCTCGATAGGGAAGCGTTGTTGTAGGGATTGATGGGCGAATATGCAGGTTTGCCCCTACAATAAATACCGGCAAATGCCGGGGGCGGACGACCGAAGGTCGCCCCTACAGTTTACAATATCACATTATTTTTTCGGAGGCGCCGGACGATATGCTCAAATATATTACACGCCGAACTGTCGCCGCAATAATAACCTTGTTGATTGTTTTGACGGTCGCATTTTGCGTGCTCAGGCTGATGCCTAACAGCCTGTATGACGATCCCAACTTAACACCTGAAACGGTTGAAATGTTGCGCTCTCGTGCCCATCTTGACCGTCCGCTCATCGTGCAGTTTGCCTATTATCTGCGCGGTGTTTTTTTGCATCTCGATTTTGGCACTTCGGTTAAAATTGAGCCCGGTGTCCCCGTTTTTGACATATTGGCCGGCAAAATACCGGTTTCGCTTGAGCTGAACTTTATCTCCCTTGCACTGGCATTGCCACTCGGATTTGTGCTGGGCACAGTGGCGGCATTGCGCAAAAACCGAGTGACAGATCATCTAATATCGAGCGGTGTCGTGCTTTTGGTGTCGGTGCCCTCCTTTGTGGTGGCGGCACTGCTACAATACGGCTTGGCATTTAAGCTTGATGCATTTCCGCTGATTTTTGATCCCTCGGCGAGCGGTTTTGAACGGGCGATGTCAATGGTACTTCCGCTTATAGCGCTGACACTCATGCCACTTGCAACCACCACAAGATATTTGCGTGGTGAACTTGTGGAGGTGATGTCAAGCGAGTATATTTTACACGCACGGGCGAGAGGGCAAAGCCGTCTGCGTGCGGTGTGGCGACACGGATTGCGCAACGCCGCAATACCCATGATAAGCGTGATTATGCCGATGTTTGCCTATATTTTGGGCGGTTCACTGGTTATAGAGCAGGTGTTTGCCATACCCGGCGTCGGCGGATTGATGGTCAAATCGATAAATGCGGGCGACCACGAGCTGACCGTTGCCGCTATAGTGTTTTACGCCGCCGTTTCAATTGTAGCTGTGCTTATCGCAGATATTTTATACGGCATTTTTGACCCGAGAATAAAGCTTTCGGGGGTGAAAAAATGACCGATTTTGAGTTTTTACAGACCGATTTCGAGTTTGTCGGCAGTCAAACTGTGGTCGGAGCGGTCACACGGCCATTAAAAGCCAAGGGCTTGACTGCACATGCCTTTTCACGCCTTTTAAAGCGGCCAACGGCAATTTTGTCTATTCTTTTTATCGCCTGCTGTATAATGCTTTCACTGCTGTGGCCGATTTTTTCATCTCATGGGGTGTATGCGCAAAACCCGCAACATGTAAATCTTCCGCCACGCATTTCTGCGCTGTCAGCAATAGAGCTGTTCAGCGGACAGCGAACCCTTGAAAACAGGCAATATGCACTGCTGTCTGACACCGACAGGTATCCGGAGGGCAGTGTTATAGAGGTGCTTAACACCTATGAGGTGCAAGGGGTGCTCATGTGCGATGTCCGTGTCGATGCATATGCCCTTGCCGGAGTGCAGGAGGGAATAAATTACCCCTTTGGCACCGATTATCTCGGCAGAGATTTGGCAAGCCGTCTGTGGCATGGTGCACGCATTTCACTTTTTATTGCGCTGTGCGCCGTGACTTTTAACATAGTGCTCGGCGTACTGCTTGGGGCAATTTCGGGATATTTCGGCGGAACGGTTGACATGATACTCATGCGCTTTTCCGAGATAGTCGGGGCATTTCCGCAGACCATAGTGGCGACCCTTTTGATGCTGATACTTGGCACAGGCATTTGGGCGGTTATAGTGGCACTTGCGGCACGCGGATGGGTGTCAACCATGCGCCTCATGCGTGCCCAAATGCTAAGGCTCAAAGGCAAGGAATATGTACTTGCGGCACGGACGCTGGGCTCAAGCGACAAACGTCTGATTCTTCGGCATATATTGCCAAACAGCGTCGGCCCTATAATAACCCGTGCAACACTTGAAGTGCCGGGTGCAATATTTTCCGAGGCCTTTTTGGCATTTATCGGACTTGGTATAAAGGCTCCCGAACCGTCAATAGGGGTGCTGTTGTCCGACGGGCAAGCCATGTTGACCGTCTATCCGTATCAGGTGCTTTTTCCGGCCATGCTGATATGCCTGCTCATGCTGTGCTTTAACACCCTTGGAAATGCACTGCGTGAAAGCTTTGACCCAAAGCGTGACTGATGACCTTTTTAAAACGATTTTTCGGAGGCGAGCATGGAAAATACACCGATTTTATCTGTAAAAGACCTTCATATAACATTTAATACAAAGCCGTTGCCACTGCTTGCAGTGCGAGGGATAAATCTCGACCTGCATCGTGGCGAAACGATAGCCATAGTCGGCGAATCGGGCTCGGGAAAGAGTGTCACCGCACGGGCGATACTGGGATTACTGCAAGCGAACACAAGCAGTAGCGGTCAAATTGTATTTGACTATGAGGATATTTTGCAAATGAGCGAGCGCCGTCTGTGCTCTGTGCGCGGGCGGAAAATTGCGCTGGTCAGCCAAGATCCCTTTGCTGTGTTTGACCCGACGATGAGCATCGGAAAACAAATTGCAGAAGGGTTTTGTGACCATGTCGGCCTCAGCCGTCAAAAGGCGAAGCAGCACTCTATAGAGCTTATGCGAAGCCTTGGCATCGACCACCCGAACGAGAGATTTTTCAGTCTACCGCATCAACTTTCGGGCGGCCAGCTTCAGCGTGCGGCGCTGTGTATGGCGCTGTCGGGACAGCCGGAAATTTTAATTTGCGATGAGGCGACCTCTGCCCTCGATGTAACCGTGCAGGCAAAATTGCTCGAACTGCTAAAGGGCATACAGCGGTGGCGCAAACTGTCGGTGATATTTATAACCCACGATTTGGGAGTGGTCGCTAAAATGGCCGATAGAGTGTATGTAATGTACGCAGGGCGCATTTGTGAGTACGGCACGACAGCCGAGATTTTTTCCGATGCTCGCCACCCGTATACATGGGCGCTGCTGGCGGCACTTCCCGACCCAGACAGCAAATCTCCGCTTAAAGCAATCCCGGGTACACCGCCCGATATGACAGCACCGCCCAAAGGCGATGCATTTGCCCCCCGAAATCGTTTTGCGCTGGGAATAGATTTTCGCCTGCAACCGCCAATGTTCAAGGTGAGCGACACCCATTACGCCGCAACATGGCTACTGCACCCAAATGCCCCGCCCTTGCCACCGGCATC
>CAYJAS010000092.1:0-7066 GCA_964367895.1 uncultured Oscillospiraceae bacterium
GATTATTTTCTAATTCACCGCAATTCATTTGCGGTAGAATTTTTTAAATAAAAACACACCCGAAGGTGTGTTTGCGAAGGTGCAAGGCACCGAGCCGGCCTTCGAGGAAGGCCGTTAAATAATTACCTATGATATTTAATCAGGTGATTATTTTCTAATTCACCGCAATTCATTTGCGGTAGAATTTTTTAAATAAAAACCGCCCTTTCAGGCGGTTTTTCTTCTATCAAATATACATGTCAATGGTTGTGCCCGGCTTCATGGGTGCTACAGGCTGTTGGTTTAGCATGGAGAGCAACTGCTGACCGTTTTGCTCTTGGCTGTCCATTGTCTTTTTCAAAAGACTGATGTTAACCTGTTCCATGACCTTACTTTGACTCATCGCCATGCTCAATGCGGCAATATCCATACAAAAACCTCCTTTGATGTTACATCTTGCAGTAATTATAACACAAATGCAAAGCATTTTGATATAATTCGCCGTCACTTTCGGTTGCCACCGTAGTGGCGAGAAAGTGGGCATCTATATAATAAACAAAACGCACAATCACCCATGTTTATTACTTTTTTATGTTTATTATAACATGAACTTTCCCAAAATGCAACGCTTTTTTTAACTTATTGCTTATCCAAAAAAATTGCCACAAATCGAATTTTGTGTTATAATACTAAATGATATATAATTATGTGAAAATGGAGGAGAAAGTGATGGATCTTACCAAAAATGTGCATTCGGTGCTTGAGCGCATTACCGATGAAATTGGTCTGGTCGGCGGTGTGTTTGCCATAATTCGCCACGGCGAAGTTGAACAGGTAATCACCTACGGCTATGAGGACAGAGAAGCCCAAAAAGCGGTCAGCGAGCGCACATATTTCCCGATTGCTTCGTGCAGTAAGGCGTTTACCACCATGCTTTGCGCCCAAGCGGTCGATGAGCGACTTATCACATGGGACGAGCCAATAAAAAACCATTTGCCCGAGTTTGACCTGCCCGACAGCTATGCCGGTGCGCATGTTTCAATGCGTGATCTTGCAAGCCATCGGAGCGGCGTACCCGGGCATGATTTTTTGCGCAATAAAATCTACGGCGACAGGAAAAACCTGACCGAGCGCACAAAATACCTCGATTTAAACGGCGGTTTCCGTGCTACTTACCAGTACAATAACCATATGTTTATCGTGCTGGGCTATCTGCTGGAGCGACTTTACGGACAGTCTTGGGAGAGCCTTGTCGAGAGCAAAATCGCAAAGCCGCTCGGTATAGAGGGCATACGCTTTCGCTCGCCCGACCCTGCGGTGATGGCCGGGCTTGACCGTGCACTGCCCTACATCTCAAACGGATTTACAGCCTCCCCCTGTGGCGACGCCAACAACGCTCACTCTGCGCCGTGCGGTGGTATTAAGCTAAATATCAGAGAGCTATGTAAGTGGATCGGTGCAATGTCACGGCCGGACGAGCTTTTCGCCAAAACCTCCTTGTGCTCGGTAGAGCAACGCAAACAGCTTGTGACCGGTGTTATCTCGACCGGTGAGGATTATTTCAAGCTCAAAAACTCAAATTACGCCCTTGGCTGGAAAAACAGCGTGTACAACAATCACACCGTCATAAATCACAGCGGTGGTCTTAGCGGATGCCTTTCCCAAGTGGGATTTTTGCCCGAGCTTGACTGCGGATATGCCATGAGCTTTAACACGGGAAATCAGCCGGCGCACAATATTTGCAGAGCCATTGCCCTTGATTATTTGACGACCGGCGCACCCGAGCCGAGCTATACTCATATGATTGAGCATTACAAACAGCGCCGTGACAGTGTCGTTGCAATTGCCGAGGCGGCAAGTGCATATAAGCCCATGACAGCGGACGGTTTTGCCCATCTTTTGGGCGAATATGACCATCCGGGATACACGACATTTGAAATCACACAGAGCCCGGACGGGCTTTGCTTCACCTACGGTGATTTTAGCGCTAAACTCTACTCGGAAACAGACAGCTCTTTTGTCGGCTTTACCGGCGACTATGATGATCTTGTCCCCGAAACGGTAAAACTAACTTTAGCAGACGGCGGAATGACCCTCAACACCTCCGACACCGGCGTTGACATTTACTTTAAGAAGGTGATTGTTTGAGTGGTGAAAAGGGCGGCGATGTAAAAGTTATATCGACCGTCCTTGACAGTTTACCGAGCGGAGAGCAACTCCCCGATCTTTATGACAACAAGCCCGCTTTGCCCGAGGGGATCAGCTCGGGCAGGCTTTACAAAGACGTGGTGCGCATTGCATGGCCGAGCTTTGTCGAGCTGACGCTGACACAGCTGACCGCCATGTTTGACCTTATGATGGTCGGCGGACTGACCGGTACTTGGGCGCTGACCTCGGTCGGACTTGCCACACAGCCGAAATTTTTGATGCTGATGGCATTTATGGCGCTCAGCGTCGGTGCGACCGCAATGATAGCACGTGCAAGAGGTGCCGGCGACCGTGAACGTGCACGGCTGATGTTCCGCCAAGCGCTGGTGATGACCTTTGCCCTTTCGGTCGTTCTTTCGGTCGTCGGATATTTTCTGTCGGAAGATTTAATTCGGTTTATGGGAGCAAGTACCCCCGAATCGCTTGCGGGCGGAACGACATATTTGCAGGTGCAGATGGTTGGCCTACCGGTTATCGCCGTTACCGCTGTAATTTCGGCGGCACTGCGCGGTGTCGGCAACTCACGCACCGCTATGTATTACAATCTGACGGCGAATGTCGTCAATGTCGTACTCAACTGGCTTTTGATAGAGGGCAGATTGGGCTTTCCGAGGCTTGAAGTGTTCGGCGCTTCGCTTGCCACCGTTATCGGGCAATGCGTGGCCCTTTTGCTTGCCATATATTCCATCACAAGGAAGGATCAATATCTGTGCGTATCAATAGGCGACAGTTTCAAACCCAACAAAGAGGCACTTAGAGGCATTTTCAAGGTGGGCGCACCGTCTATGGTGGAACAAATTGTCCTGCGTTTAGGGCTGATTTTATTCGTGCAGATTGTCTACAGCCTCGGTGATGATGCGGCGGCCACCCACACGGTATGTATGAGTATTCTCGCCCTTTCCTTTATGTCGGGACAGGCTTTTGCCACCTCCTCCACCTCCCTTGTCGGGCAGAGTTTGGGCAAAAAGCGTCCCGATATGGCGCAGTTTTACTCGACAAGGGCACAGCGATGCGGTCTTGTTTTTGCGCTGTTTATGGCGGTTGTTTTTATCCTGTTCGGGCAGGAAATTGTCGGGCTTTACAACAGCGACCCATATGTGCTGGAGCACGGGGCGCAGGTCATGATTCTTATGGCATTTATTCAGCCTTTGCAAGGCTCACAACTGATACTTGCCGGTGCACTGCGTGGTGCGGGTGATACACGCTCCACCGCCGTTATAATGCTTATAACCGTTTTGCTTGTCCGCCCCATCTTGGCTTGGGTTTTGGTAAACATCTTTGAAGTCGGGCTAATGGGCGCATGGGCGGCGATAGCTTTTGACCAAACCTTGCGTTCTTTACTTGTTTGGCGAAGATATCGCAGTGGCAAATGGAAACATATTTTGAAATAGAGGGCGGTGTAGATGGATTATTTAAAACGCTACCTGCGCCCCTTTGCACGGCGAATTACTGTCGGTGTGTCCATTAAGTTTTCCGCCACTTTGCTCGAACTGCTTATCCCATATATACTCGCACATATTATCGACAATGTCGCACCGCAGGGGGAGATAAGCGCAGTGCTCATCTGGGGCGGTGTTATGATATTTTGTGCTGTGCTGACCGCCGCCACAAATATACTGGCAAATAGAATGGCTTCGGCCGTCGCCCGTGATGTCACAAGGCAGGCACGGCACGATCTGTTTTCAAAGATAATGTACCTTTCAAACCGCTCGGTGGACAGGCTTGGCGTGCCCTCGCTCATTTCACGCATGACCAGCGACACTTACAATCTTCACCGCTTTGTCGGCATGATGCAGCGCATGGGAGTGCGTGCGCCCATCATGGTCATCGGCGGAATTGCCATAACCATGACCCTTGATGTGGTGCTCGCCCTTGTGCTGACCTGCATGATGCCCATTATGGCCATTTGCGTGTACAGCATCTCCAAAAAAAGCCTGCCCATGTTTGACGCTCTGCAAAGGGCGAGCGATGTTATGGTGCGTGTGGTGCGTGAAAATATCACCGGGGTGCGTGTTATCAAGGCGCTCAGCAGAGGAAATGCCGAAGTTGAGCGGTTTGCAAATGTAAACGGCAAGGTTATGGACGAGGAGCGCCGTGCAAATGTCACCATGGCGGCGACCAAGCCGATAATGAACTTTATACTCAATTTCGGGCTCGTGCTGGTGGTAATTGTAGGTGCTTATCGTGTCAATGTCGGGGCCATAGGCCCGGGTGCCATAACGGCCTTTTTGACATATTTTACGATAATTCTAAACTCCATGCTCGGTATCACCCGCATAATTACAATGTATTCAAAGGCTCGCGCCTCGGTAGACCGAATGGAGCAGGTGCTCCAAACCAAAAGCGAGCTTTTACAGCTACCCGAGCAAGCGCAGAAAAGCTCGGATGCCCACATAGTTTTCTCCGATGTGCACTTTTCATATGAGGGCAAAAAAAGCAATATAGACGGCGTTTCCTTGGCTGTTGAGCGTGGGGGAAGCCTTGGCATAATCGGTGCAACCGGCAGCGGAAAATCTACGCTGGCGGCTCTTTTGTTGCGATTTTATGATGTGGACAACGGCGCTATTTTCATAGACGGTGCCGACATCCGCACCATGTCGTTGAGCGATTTGCGCCGTCGATTTGGCGTGGTTTTGCAAAATGATGCCCTGTTTAAGGGCACACTCGGTTTTAACATCACCCTTGGGCGTGATATGAGCGAGCAGCATGTGCTCGACTCGGCAGGTATGGCTCAAGCCGAGTTTGTCGCACAGCGCAAGCTTGACTTCCCGGTTGAGATAAGAGGTGTCAACCTTTCGGGCGGACAAAAACAGCGTGTGCTGATTGCCCGTGCCCTTGCCACAAACCCGGAAATTTTGATACTTGATGACAGTTCAAGCGCCCTCGATTACAAGACAGATGCCTCTCTCCGCTCGGAGATAGCGGAAAACTTCAGCCAAACGACGACCATAATCATCGCACAGCGCATAAGCTCTGTCATGCATTGCGACAGCATTTTGGTGCTGGAGGAGGGCAAAGCCCTCGGTCTTGGCACCCATGCCGAGCTTTTGCGCACCTGTCCGCTATATGCCGAGATAAGCTCGGTGCAGATGGGAGAGGGGGCAGAGCATGCAGACTAAACAACCTAAAAACAAGCGTCGCACGATAATGCGCCTACTGCGATATCTGCTTCGCCACAAGCTAAGCATGGCACTGGCCTTGATTTTGACCATAGCGTCAAACAGCTTTGCTCTTATAGGCCCTGCCCTTTCGGGTAGCGCTATAGATGCCATCGAGCCGGGCGAAGGTGCGGTCATTTTTGAGACGGTTTTTTACTATGCCGCTCTGATGCTCGGCTTTTACATCGCCTCCTCAATTTTGACCTATTTTATGAGCACTTTGATGATAGACATCTCACGAAAAGTGACCTACAGCCTGCGTGAGGACATCTTTAAAAAGCTTGAAAGCCTGCCCGTTTCGTATTTTGACAGTCAGCTGACAGGCGATATTTTAAGCAAGATTTCCTATGACTGCGACACGATAAACGCCTCGCTGTCTGCCGATGTTGTGCAGGTCATGGCAAGTGCCATAACCATAATCGGCTCCTTCGTTATGATGCTGACCATCTCACCCCTTATGTGCCTGATATTTGTCTTTACCGTGCCCCTTTCGGTGCTGATATCGAGATTTTTTGCACGCCGTACCCAGCCCCTTTTCAGCCTGCGCTCCCGAAAAATCGGCGAGCTAAACGGCCTTGTAGAGGAGATGATCTCAGGGCAAAAAACCCTAAAGGCATATAACAGGCAAGATGCCACAATAGAGCGGCTTGACGATATAAACGAGCAGACGGTGCAGGCATATTATAAATCGGAGTATTACAGCAGTATGATGGGGCCGACTATAGGCTTTGTCAACAATCTGTCGCTGTCGCTGGTGTCGGTTTTCGGCGCTATTTTGTTCATGGGCGGTGGCATGAGCATCGGGCGGATTTCCTCCTTTGTGCTCTATTCACGCAAATTTTCCGGTCCGATAAATGAAATCGCCCAAATTTACGGAGATTTGCAGTCGGCAATAGCGGCGGCAAACCGTGTTTTCAATTTGCTTGACGAGAGCCCCGAACCGCCCGATGCCGAGGGCGCACAGCCGCTTAAAGATCTAAGCGGTGAGGTCGAGCTAAAACAGGTGACCTTTGGCTATACTAAAGAAAAAACGGTACTGCGAGATTTCAGTTTGCTCGCACCACAGGGCAGTCTGACCGCCATCGTCGGCCCGACGGGAGCGGGAAAAACCACTTTTATAAACATGCTTATGCGGTTTTACGATATCGAGAGCGGCGACATCTATGTGGACGGCAAGCCGATGACCGAGCTTGAGCGCAAAAGTGTGCGCCTTGCCTATTCCATGGTGCTACAGGACACATGGCTTTTTTACGGCACTATCTATGAAAATATCGCGTACAGTCGGCCGGAGGCAACCCGTGAGCAGGTAATTGAGGTGGCAAAAGCGGCCAAGATACACAATTTTATCGAAAGTCTTCCGCAGGGATATGACACAGTATTGACCGACGATGCGACAAATATTTCAAAAGGGCAAAAGCAACTGCTGACCATCGCACGTGCCATGCTCCGTGACAGCAAATTGCTGATACTCGACGAGGCGACCAGCAATGTCGACACACGCACCGAAATGCTTGTGCAGAGCGCCATGCGCAAGTTGATGCACGGCAAAACCTGCTTTGTTGTGGCCCACAGGCTGTCCACCATAGTGGCGGCCGATATGATTTTAGTGGTCAAAGACGGTGAAATTATCGAGCGTGGAACCCATAAACAGCTTATGAAATCGGGCGGATTTTACCGTGAACTGTATGACGCCCAATTTGCATAAAAACCGCCGTTCCCCG
>CAYJAS010000093.1:0-5827 GCA_964367895.1 uncultured Oscillospiraceae bacterium
TCGCAAAAACCGCCCTTTCGGGCGGTTTTATTTATTCCTCTATTCTGCTGTATATTCTCGTGCCGACTCGCAGTCCCCATGCGGTGCCGTTTCTTATCAGAAACTCAAGGCGCATGGCCGGTCTTACCCCGTCTTGCTGATAGGCATGGAACCATGTGTCACCACAGTATTTCAAGGTGCACTCGCCACGCATTTTTGTGTGTACTACCGGCACACCGTCCTTCAGATAAACCTCGACCACGGCGGGCACGCCTTCATTTGAAATAAACTTTCCGATTAGCATTTGCGGTGCCGAAAAGCTATTTTCGCTCTCATGTAACCAGCGCAATGGGGTGTCAAGCGGTCTTTTCATGACAAAATTATATAAAATCCAGCATATTCTGTCTGCGTCCTGATTGCTCTTGTTGCACAGAGCGGCAAAGCCCAAATGCTCACCCAAAAACAATCCGCCGTGGGTGGAAACGCCGTGCAAACCGCCCGAATGTTCGCAAACGGTATGCTCGCCGATTTTGCGTTTGTTAAGCCCATAACAGTAAATCGGCTTTTCGGTCAGCCCAAAGCCTCTGCCCACTAAAAGTTCAATCGCCGCCGAGGAAATAACACGCTGGCCGTCTATAACTCCGTATCCGCTTATAGCCTTGTAATAGCGTGACATATCATGGGCGGTCGATTTCACACAGGCGCAACCACGGAAGGGCGGAAGGTTTGACCATACATCGTCACAATACAGATTGCCGTGGTCATCGTCCTCAAAAAGTGAGGTCATGTTCCCCCCCGACATCGGATAGGCACGTTCTCCCTGCAAATCGAGCACCGTGCGAGTCATGCCGAGTGGCGCAAATACACGCTCGTCCAAAAATTGCTCAAGCGACTGTCCGCCGGTGCACTTGTCAACGATATAAGACAGTATTGCATACCCTTCGTTTGAATAGCTCATCTGCTCGCCCGGCGCACCGAGCGAACCATATTTACCAAGCGCAATATAATCTATTATTTGCTCTATCGTCTCCATCTTGTTTGGCGCTGTTTTGCGAACTTCTGTGATCCACTCGCCTTCACGCTCCTCGCTGTTCATGGCTATTGACCACTCGAGGGGCTCCATCGGCGGTATGCCTGCCGTGTGCATGGCGAGATGGTGCAGTTGCACCGCCTCCTTTGGTGTGCCGGGCATGTCAAAGCTCGGGAAATACTTGCTGACCGGATCTGAAAAGGACAGTGCCCCCTCTGCCGCAAGCATACAAAGTGCCAGCGTTGTCATCGACTTACTCATGGAGGCTATTCCGAATATGGTGTGCTCGTCAATCGGCTTGGTCTTTTCCATATCGCCATACCCGTAGCCACGCTCGAATATCACCCCATCGGGGCCATTTATCGAAACCGAAACTCCGGGCAGTTTTTCAGCCTCCACATGGGCACGCAAAGCGGCATCGAGCTGCTCAAATGTGTGATTCATCTCCAGTTCCCCCTTAAAAAAATTATTTTAATTTAATTGAAGTTGCAGCTGCGATTTCCCCCTCGAACTCGCCTGTTGTGATGTCAACATTGTCGCCGACATTTATGATAATGGCCATCTGATCATCTGCCGCCGAGATTGCGTAGTAAAGACCGTCATTGTCAAGCATGAAATAGTAATAGCTATTGCCCTCTATAACCGCCGTTCTGATGTCAGACACTCTACCCGAAACGGTGTTCTGCGGTATTACAACTTCCTCTGTGACATCGTTTTCCAGTAGCAGGCGATAATATTCCTCCTCGCACTCCTCTATTGTCGTGCCGGTCGCAACTATGGTATACTGCTGAACATTTACCATTGCAAACATTTTTACAAGGCCTGCATTGTCTTTAAGGGACATAAAATAGGTCGGTTGGCCGGATACGTTGAGCAGTAACGGGAAGGTAGAGGCATAGCCTAAATGCTGAACCTTGCCCTCTGCCGAATAGCGTGCGCTGTACTCCTCGGCACCGGCGACGGGATAATAGCTTGTTTCCTTGGTGCGCTGATTTGTAAGGATGAAGCCGAGATTGCTCTGGTCACCGCCGACACTTGTGATGCCGGTGTAAACATATACGTCATCATTCATGGCAAGATAGTTTGAACCGCTTGTGGTCACGGTAACACCCTGCTGTCCAAACAGCGAGTTTAAAAATCCGCTTTGATATTGACCGTAATAATTATACTGCTCAATTATCAGCTCGGCAGAATATACACGGTCAACCCATTCGGGCACTTGCTCATAATATTGGCTCTCACCGGTGATTGCATTGACAAGTACAGCACCGTTTGCATCGGTACCGCCGAACAGGCCGATGGTCTTTTCAAGCTTGGGAACAATCCACCACGGATTGCCGTCATCGTCTATTTCAAAATTTGGCTCATCAAAAATAAAGGTCGGGTAGGAAAAACGCAGGTGACGGTTGAGATTTCTGCCGAAATAGTCATACATTGAATATTTCATGCCTTCATCAAGGCGGACAACCTCAACATTTTGGGTCACCATGTCAATGACGATATAGGCCGGCAGTCCCTCCGACATATTGTTAAACCACTTGAAAATATCGCCATATCGCAAGGTCGCAACACGCACGGGGGTGCCGTCAAGATTGATTTGCGAATAGTCATCATTGACTTCAAACTGGGAAACCATGTCGGAAAGCTCGCCCATTTTACGGTCGCCAAGGCGCTCTGCGCTGTCCTTGTCGAGCATGGGAATTTGGTCGAAATCGGCCTCCTCCACCTCAGTGGAAAAATCGCCGGTGCGAACTTCAAGCAGCTCGGAGTATGAGCCACTGCGGAAAATGACGCTCGACACCAAAGTGCCTATCAAAAAGATAACGATCAAGGCGATGCAGGCATAAAGCGGCCATTTGCACACTTTTTTGACCGTTTTAAAGATATTTGCCGGGTCGGTTTCGGTCTTGAGCTCGGGCGTGGTCATCAGAGTCACTATGCAGTAAAATGCCAGCGTGATTATAAAGAACCAGTAAAAATCCGGGTCTTGCAGGTTTATAGCAGGAAGTGCAAAATAAAAATAAAGAGCGGCAAATATAACCGTCAAAATCGCACCTTTAATCGGCCCGATTTTAGCACCTTTGCCCTTGCTTTTGCCCTTTTTACCCTTTACGCTTGTGAAATCCACAACGGTGGCCTTCTTTTTTTCGATATTTTCGTCCATTTTATTTCTCCTTTTTGCAATTATATTGCAATGATATATGGTATATTCTACCCCATTTAACCCTTTAATGCAAGTGAACTTTTTGTGACTAATGCGTCAGTAACAAACTCTTTTATTTAAGACACTTGTATGTTATAATATTTGCATATTAAATCAGGAGGAACAGTTCATGCAATATGTAGAGTTTAAAGACGGTCTGAAATTTTCACGCTTCGGCTTTGGTGCACTTCGCTTTCCAAAGCTAAAAGATGAGGAGGGAAATCCTCTAAAAGACGAGCAAGGCAACGAGATTATCGACGAGCCCGCCTCCATTTCCTTTATCCGTGCCGCAATAGACGGCGGTATAAATATTTTTGACAGTGCACATTCATACCCCAACAGCGAGCGTATTTTAGGGCTTGCCTTTCTTGACGGATATCGCCAAAAGGTAAACATCTGCACCAAACTTCCGATAGCAAAGGTGACATGTCCCGAAGATGCAGAGCGCTTTTTTAACGAGGAACTGGAGCGTCTGCAAACCGATTATGTGGACATTTATCTACTTCACAATTTAAGTAAACCAAACTACGAAATAGCCCTCAAAAACGGTGTTATAGACTATATTCAAGGGCTAAAGCGTGACGGCAAAGTGAAATACATAGGCTTTTCTCTGCACGACAGTTTTGAGCATTTTAAAACGCTGGTGGACAATCACCCGTGGGATGCCGTTATGCTTCAGTACAACTATTACGACAGAGATTATCAAGCCGGCGTTCGCGGCGTGAAATATGCCTACGAGAAAGGCATTTCGGTCTTCACCATGGAGTCGCTGAGAGGCGGAATGCTGGGCGGCGATGTTCCCCAGCCGGTGGTAGACTCCTTCGGCGATTTCATGCCCGGCACTTCAAGCGCCCACAAGGGATTTGCTTGGCTTTACAATCAGCCCGAAGTGTCGGTTATATTCAGTGGCCTGAACAGTCTTGAGCGCCTTAACGAAGATTTAGAGATTTTCAAGCATGCAAAGGTGGGGGCATATTCACCACAGGATGAGCATTTTTACGATGCCGCCCGTGCCGCTTGGGCGCAATTTGTCAATGTCGGATGTACCGACTGCAAATACTGCATGCCCTGCCCTGCCGGAGTTGACATTCCGGGCACCTTTAAGGTGTGGAATGACTATGCAAAGAGCAAGCATCAAGGCTGGCTTTACGGCTCGATGATAAGCTCACGCGGTCACGGCGCAGACAAATGCATCGATTGCGGCAAGTGCAACAAGGCATGTCCCCAGGAGTTTGACATCCCCACCGAGCTTCGCCGTGCTCATGAGGAGCTGACTCCAAAAGGATAAAAATTATAGGCGATTTCGCCCTACGTCGGGACGGGAGGGGACAGAACCCCTCCCCTACAAACAAATTGGCAATAACCCTGTTGGGGGCGACCTTTGGTCGTCTGTTGTTCGCACAATTTTGAAATAACAGCCGTAGGGTCACGGCTTGCCGTGACCGCAAAATTATGCGGTTTTATTTCGGCAAGAGCAGAGCCCTTGCCCTACAATATTGGATTCCCCACTTTGTAGGGGCGACCTTTGGTCGTCCGCCGTCCCCTGCCGCCCGCCACCCCCGACAAATCCCCCATCGCAACCCAAAAAACAACACAAAGGAGAACAAGTAAAATGGACAGCATCAAACAAATGCGCAATTATCCCAAAAGCATACGCTGGGATCAACCGCCGATGAGCGACCAAAATGCAGGCCTACCGGCACCCCCGATATTCAAAGCGCCAAAAGATGGAGCAACCATTATCAAACTGCCCGATCCGCACGAGTGTGAAACCAAGGCACTTTCGGTGCTTCAGAGTTTTGAACTGCGCAGAAGTCGCCGTGGATTTTCAAAAACGCCCATGAGCATGCATCAGCTTTCCTATCTGCTGTTTTGCAGTGACGGCTTCATCTCCCCACGCCCCGGGCAGGATTATGCCGCTTTGCGCACCGTACCTTCGGCAGGTTGCAGACATCCGCTAAACACCTATGTAGCGGTGTGCAATGTGGAGGGCATCGAGCCCGGACTATACCATTTCTTGCCCCGTGAGCACGCTCTTGAACTGATCGAACTGCGTGATGCAGCTGCTCTGCGCACCCTTACCGTCGATTGCTGTAGCGGACAGGCATGGGCAAAAACTGCCGGCGCCACCGTCTTTTGGGCGGCCGATATGTACCGTTGCGAGTGGAGATATCCGACCTCTGCGCACAAATTGGTACTGCTCGATGTCGGGCACAGATGCCAAAATCTCTACACCGCTTGTGAGGAGCTTGGGCTTGGCACCTGCTCTATAGGCGCATACAATCAATCGCTTTGTGACAGCATATTTCAGCTGGACGGCGAAAATGAGTTTGTGGTATATTGCTCACCGGTCGGCACACGAGCTACCGGCACGAAATAGCCCCTTACAGTGGCAATTTTGACACTCGCCTTTATTTAGGGCGAAAAACATGCTATACTTAGGGTATCACAAATGCACCAAAAAAACAGAAATGAGGAGTTTTCTTTGAAATTGAACACTAAAAAATTGCTGTCACTGATGTTGGCGCTGGCACTTATGCTTGCCCTGCTCGCCGGCTGTGGCGACGACACTCAAGCCGACGATCCCGACCAGCCCGATGATGTGGTCATCGACG